>NZ_JBQAJM010000033.1:0-22970 GCF_052030685.1 Cysteiniphilum sp. 19S12-1 | reverse complement strand
TACAGTAGATTCCTTTGCTAACAACTTCAAAGATAAATTTAGCAAAAGTCAACATATTTTAGATGGGACAGCCGTGATAAATTAAACCATTTTATAAGGATCAACCACTTGATCAAACTCAGACTGTGATAGAAACTTCAATACCTGATTCGCTTCACTTAATGACGTATCATGCTCATCGGCATAATGCGCTAATTGTGATGCTTTATCATAACCGATCACTGGACTTAATGCCGTTACTAGCATTAAAGAATTACGCAAATACTCATTGATCTTTTTCTTGTTCGGTTTGGTACCCTCAAGTAAAAACCGTGTAAAGTTGATTGAGCAATCCGATAAAAGATTAATCGATTGCAAAATATTATAAATCATTATCGGCTTGTAAACATTCATTTCTAGATAACCCGCGCTCCCACCGATGGTTACTGCCACATCAAGCCCAAACACCTGTGCACAAGCCATTGCCATTGCCTCGCACTGTGTTGGATTGACCTTGCCTGGCATAATGGAAGATCCCGGTTCATTAGATGGAATAAGCAATTCATGAAATCCCGCGCGCGGTCCACAACTTAAAAGGCGAATATCATTGGCAATCTTAAATAATGAATTTGCCAACACTTTGATCTGTCCCATCAATGCAACCAAAGCATCATGCGAGCCTTGTACGGCAAATTTATTAGGCGCAGATATAAACGGTAATCCGGTAATCTTAGCAATATATTGACATGCTTTTTCAGCAAAACCTTTAGGTGCATTAAGTCCCGTACCCACGGCAGTGCCACCAATCGCTAATTGATAAACATCTACTAAAGCATGCTCCAAACGGGCGATATCCTGCTGTAGTAGTTCAGCATAGCCTGAAAACTCCTGCCCCAAAGTTAATGGTACTGCATCTTGCATATGCGTGCGCCCAATTTTGACAATGTTGTCCCATTCTTTAACTTTTCTTGTTAACTCTTTATGCATAAGCTTAACCGCAGGAATTAATGTTTTCTTAACCGCCACTGCTGCTGAAATATACATCGCTGTAGGAAAAGCATCATTTGAAGATTGTGACATATTCACATGATCATTGGGATGAATGGGCATTTTGCTACCAAGCTTGCCACCTGCGATTTCAATCGCCCGATTTGAGATCACTTCATTGACATTCATATTTGATTGCGTGCCACTACCGGTCATCCATACATGCAAGGGAAATTGATCTTCATGTTTGCCATCAATAATTTCATCGGCAACTTGCATAATCAGCGCTTTTTTATCCTCTGGCAAAATACCTAAATCAAAATTTGCCATTGCCGCTGCTTTTTTCAAAATGGCAATTGCTTTAATCACCTCATGTGGGATTAGCTCCTGCCCAATCGAAAAATGGATCAACGAACGCTCGGTTTGCGCACCCCAGTATTTACTGTTATCAACTTCGATTTCGCCTATGCTATCGGTTTCTTTGCGTGTATTCATTAGCTCAACTCCTATTGATTGGGCGTATGCAATACGCCCCTACGTATTGACTATTACCTCTCCCCTTGAGGGAGAGGTCGTGCGGCTTAAGCTGCACGGGTGAGGGGTAATTAAAATGCATATGTTCATCGGATGTATGCAATACGTCCCTACGTAATATATATCATTAAATGTATGCACTGCTATGTAATAGCATATAAATTAATGGCATACCACCCCTTGAGGAGGATCACTAACCATCCATGGCAGCTTCAAACTGGATCCTCACGCCATCCTAGCTCAGGATGACAAATCAGAGGGTGTCATTGCGAGCATGGATGCGTGGCAATCCATTTTATCAGGGATGGCAGATTTAAGTTCGTTACAAAGCCTATATTTACAAGCTACTTCTTAAGGTATTGCCATTAATATATAAATAAGTTGCATCAACTAATACCTCCCCCCTTGCGGGATCGCTCGTGCGGCATAAGCCGCACGGGTGAGGGGTAATTAAAACGCATAAAATTGAGATAGCTTCTCGACATTTCCATTCTGACGAATTTCAAAGCCTAATGCACTGGCTCCATTAAATTTACCAACTGATCCCAGAAGCTCTCCTTGTGTCACATCTTGCGACTCTTTGACATTAATGCTGTTTAAATTATTATACGCTGAAATATAACCATCTTTGTGGCTAACAATTACCATTTGTCCATAGCCCTCCATACCGACACCTGCATATAGCACACTGCCCGCAGCAGCTGAATAGACTTGAGTACCTTGTGGAACATCAATCTCACGTTGCTGATCAATGCCATCTTTATCAAATTTACCTAGCTCTTTTAATGGCCATTGCCATTGGATACCCGCAACAGTTTTACCAGTTGGTAATGAAGCTTTAGAAGTAGTTGGTTTGGTCTTGGTTTTTTCGGCTAGCACAGGTGTTGCAACGGTTGCTGTCGTTGCTTCAGCTGTTTTACTCGTTTTATTTATTTTATTTGTTTTGCTTTCTTTATTCACTTCAACTGTTTGAGCCTTAACGGGTTTAGTTTTAGCCACCGACTCATGCACTTCACTTTTGATTGCCACAGTGCTTGGTTCAGCTGATGAATGATGCTCAGGTGCAACAACACGCAGCTTTTCACCAACGTAAATCATACTCGGCTCTTTGATATCATTCCATGCCTGAATATCAGATAAGCTCACGTCATTAGCAACCGCAATCTCAAGCAAAGAGTCACCTGATTGCACAATATAAAACCCAGTTTTACTTTTGGCAATATGATGTGTCGCAACACTTACATTATCATCATTGTGCGCTAAATCATGCATATCGAGCTCTTTATCCTGATTAATCGCTTTACCTTGCGCTTTTACTGGCTCAGGTGATGACTGCGCACTTTGGCTTTGCGCTACAGGAACCGCACTAGGATCAATCACAGGGGTATTACTTAGATGTTGGTTAGAGGCATTAGCCGACCCTGTAACGGCCGAAACTTTAGAGCCTGCACCAATTGAACTAGCAGTTACTGCCGATCCATTGCCCATGGGTACTAATACACCGCCTTGGTATGTATACGTCTGCCCATCACGCCGAATTTTCTCACCCGGCAAAGGTCCGACACGAATCGTGGATCCAGGTGTGAGCACATAAGGCGATTTAAGCTTATTCCATAAGATAAGTGTTCTTTCAGTGACATTAAAGCGACGTGATATATCATACAACGAATCACTAACTTGCACCGTGTAATAGGTTTGCTGTGTTGGGATATTGGTTACTGGCGCACTTTGCTGTTGACCATTAAAGAATTGATTAATTGCACTGCAGCCTGACAATACAAGAACTGCCGTGCTTAATGCGACTATTTTTTTTATTTTTTTTATCACATAAGCTCCTTTGAGAGGATCTATTTCCAAGAGTCCTTTGACGTTAGCATTGTCATAATTTTTTGCAACATTTTTTCGGTATTCTGCCCGCTCATTCCGGAAATAAAGAAGTAAGGCTCATTTTTGTTCCAATCAATCCCTTGCAGAATATGTTCACAGATTTCATCAACTTCATTTTGAGGTAATTGATCAATCTTGTTGAGCACTAACCAACGTGGTTTTTGGTACAGTGCCTCACTGTATTTTTTAAGTTCATTTTCAACTTTATGATAATTCTCAATCGGGTCTGAGCCATCAACCGCCAACACATCAACCATATGTAACACACACTTGGTACGTGTTAAATGCTTCAAAAACTTCAAACCCAGTCCTGCCCCTTCAGCAGCTCCCTCGATAACCCCAGGAATATCTGCAATAACGAAGCTTTCATATTGCCCAACACGCACAACACCTAAGTTAGGATACATTGTGGTAAATGGATAATCAGCCACCTTTGGCGTTGCTGCAGACACTGCACGAATCAATGTCGATTTACCTGCATTGGGCAAACCCAATAAACCAACATCAGCTAACAGTTTAAGCTCTAAGCGAATCTCAAAAGATTCACCCTCTTCACCATAGGTAAACTGTCTTGGCGCCTGATTGGTGCTGCTCTTGAAATGAACATTACCAATACCGCGTCGCCCACCTTGTGCAAGCTTTAACACATCACCATCTTTAAGTACTTCACCGACTTTTTGATTGGTGGTTGCCTCATAAGCAATCGTGCCAACAGGAACGATAAGATATAAATCCTCACCCTTTTTACCGGCACACTTCTTGCCTTCACCAGGTTTGCCACTTTGCGCTTGGTAATTACGTTGATAACGATAGTCAATGAGTGTATTAACATTCTCATCTGCCAACATAAATACACTGCCGCCATGCCCGCCATCGCCACCATCAGGTCCACCTTTTGGGACATATTTCTCACGACGAAAACTCACACAACCATTGCCACCCTTTCCCGCATGCACGGTAATCACGGCTTCATCTACGAACTTCACAGTAACCCTTTTTATCTTTACTATTTACGCCGTCTATGATCCAAGAATTTCACAAAAATGTACAGCATAAAAACTGATAAACTCACTGTGCATTAGGCAAGGTTGTCGTTATACTAGTTGCTAATTTGAGTTAGCAAAGTGCACAGATGTCTTATCAGGTTTTAGCCCGCAAATATCGCCCTAAAAACTTCTCCGAAGTTGTCGGTCAACAACATGTTTTAAATAGCTTAATCCACGCATTGGATCAAAATCGCTTACATCACGCTTATCTTTTCAGCGGAACCCGAGGTGTTGGTAAAACATCCTTAGCGCGGCTTTTGGCAAAATCAGTGAATTGCTTAAATGGCGTATCCTCCCACCCTTGTGGTCAATGTGAGCATTGTCTTGCTATTGAACAAGGTCGCTTTGTTGATTTGATTGAAATTGATGCGGCTTCGCGCACAAAAGTTGAGGATACGCGTGATATTCTAGATAATGTGCAATATATGCCAAGCCAAGGTAAATACAAGATTTATCTCATTGATGAAGTGCACATGTTGTCACAACATAGCTTTAACGCATTACTTAAAACACTTGAAGAGCCACCTGAGCACGTTAAATTTCTGTTAGCAACAACTGATCCACATAAACTACCCATCACGATTTTATCTCGCTGTTTGCAGTTTAACTTAAAACACTTAAGTGAGACGCAAATTGAGCAAAAACTCGTTGACATTCTTGGACTTGAAACAATTGCCTTTGAACAAAATGCGTTAAAAATTATCGCCCATGCTGCTGATGGTAGTATGCGTGATGCACTGAGTTTAACCGACCAATCGGTTGCTTATAGTAAAGGCGAAATTCTAACGCATGCTGTGCAAACGATGCTTGGCATTGTTGATAAAGAAATGATTGATAAACTGGTGATTGCATTATTAGAGGAAGATACTAAAGCCATTATTAACTTTTCAGATGACATTATTCTCGCGGGTAAATCACCACAATCGGTATTAAACGCTCTGGCAGAATGTTTCTATTACGCAAGTCTCACTGGCTTTAGCTATCAGAATTTATCAAGCACCCCCTGCTCATATGAAATGCTTAAAACCATATCAGAACATTACAGTAAAGATACATTACAACTTTATTATCAACTGACGATTAAAGCCAAAGAAGATATTCATTTAGCCCCAAATGCCCAATGTGGGTTAGGTATGGCACTATTACGTTTGTGCGCTTTTTCACTGGATTTGCTGCCCGCATCACATACGACAAACAAAACGCCACCACTGACAAATACAAAAACAGCATCAAGCTTAAACAAAAAACCTGATTTAAGCGCACTTAAAAAAGCACTTGCAGCGCCAAGTAAACCCCATTCTGTTAGCCAATCGAATGAATCAACTGTTATTGCGCCTGTTACGGATAAAACTATAGCACCAATCCTTGTGACAGAAGGTGAAGCACTTAATAAATCCATCAAGCCAATTATTGTTGAAGAGTCAAACCCCAGTATTAACCACGCAACAATTGAAGTAGAAGCAGTAGATAATCATAAAGCTACGGCACAGAGTGACACTATTGTTGAAAACACTAATAATACAAGAGCAATCAACAATAGCAAAAATAGCAAAAATAGCAAAATTGATTGGTATCACCTAAGCCAAAGCCTTGGACTTAAAGGCACAACATTACAAATTGTCTTAAACTCAAGTTTGCTTGATAACACCGATAATATCTATACATTACAAACTGCTGATTCGGTTAAAGCACTCATTACAACAAATGCAATTAAGAAAATTGAAAATGCTTTACGCCTTAAACAAGGAGGTAATATCAAGGTGGTTTTTAGCCACTTAAATCAAGAGCAAGTATCTACTAAAGCAAATACTAACGTCACATTAGCTGCACCTAATGAGCAAATGGCTAAGCAATCAACCGCAGATGCAGCTATATCACCAGCTGAGCATACTGTTGAAACACCACAAGTAACACCCGCACAGGTCATTCAACAACAAAAGGCGCAAAAAATCGATGAAATTTATACATCATTAAAGGAGAATCCTGAAATTCAAAACCTTGAGAAGTTAGGCTTTCAACTCAATAAGGATAATATAAAACTGAAAGGTTAGTTACCTAGCAAAGCATCTAATTGCGTTTGATTTAATTGCCCTTCCTTGAGGTTACAACTTTTTCCACTGAGACGTACCCTGAAGATATATGGGTTGAACAATAGCTTGAGTCTTATGATTTTTCAACTGTTGATAGTTATATTGAATTACATCTTGCAGCAAACTGGCATCTGGACAATAATCTATGGCATTGAGCGCTATATCAACATTGTTTATCACATCACCGATAATAAAGCCTAAATTTTGCTTCTCAATCTCATCATTAAATGCAGCGACTTTCAGACATTTTTCTTGAGTAACATTCATAATCTGCAAGTCTTTATCCCAGACATATTGCCCAAAATACACATCAGACATCCGTGCATCAAGTATGACACTAACATGCTCAGCTTTATAGCCATAATAAGCACTCATCGCAATTGCCTGCATTGATGAAAAACCAACCACAGGACAATTTAGGGTTAACGCCATTGCTTGAATAGCTGCTGCAGCAAGACGCACACCGACGAAGCTGCCTGGACCCACACCATAGGCAAGTAAATTAATATCTCTTTTTCCTATACCTGCTTGCTGAACTAACTCATCAATCATCGGTAAAAGTTGTTCATTATGCTTGCGCGGGATATGACGCGTTACGCTAAAGCATTCTTTATCATCTGTAAAAAGTGCTATCGAACAATATGCAGTTGATGTATCAATTGCTAAGATATTCATTACTCAACCGTTACTGACTTTGCTAAATTGCGTGGTTGATCGACATCTGTGCCTTTTTGTACTGCCACGTGATAAGAGAAAAGTTGCAATGGAATAGTGAAAATAATCGGTGAAATCACCTCCGGCACACTCTCGATAATAAAGGTATGTTTTGAATCAATATGTAGTGACTGACTAATCGCATGATCAACAAACACATAGAGCTTACCACCACGTGCTTGCACCTCTTGCAAATTACTCTCAAGCTTCTCAAGCAAAGCATCATTGGGTGCCACCGCAACAATCGGCATATCTTTATCAACTAAAGCCAATGGACCATGCTTGAGCTCACCTGCCGGATAGGCTTCGGCATGAATATAAGAAATTTCTTTAAGCTTAAGTGCTCCTTCTAACGCTACTGGATATTGAACACCTCGACCTAGAAACAATGTATGATGTTTCTCAACAAAGTCATAAGAAAGCTGTTCAATTTCAGCATCTAATGCCAAGACATTCTTGGCAATTTCAGGTGCTTTTTTGAGTGATGATAAAATATTTTTCTCACGTTCTAAGTTCAATGTTTTTCGTGATTTACCCAAGGCAACAGCAAGTAACAAAAAGCCAACTAACTGTGTGGTAAATGCCTTGGTTGAAGCCACACCCATCTCAAGACCGGCTTGCGTCATAAACACCAAATCGGCTTCACGCACCATTGAACTATTCGGCATATTACAAATACTCAATGTTTTCATAAACCCAAGCACTTTGGCTTGGCGCAGTGCGGCTAAGGTATCTGCGGTTTCGCCTGATTGTGAAACGGTGATAAATAAGCTATTTTTTGGCACCACACTCTGGCGATAACGAAACTCACTGGCAATATCAACATCAACAGGAATTTGTGCATATTCCTCGATCCAGTATTTAGCAACCAATCCGGCGTGGAAGCTCGTGCCACATGCCACAATTTTTACATGCTCAACATCAGCAAAAAGTGATTTGGCTTCCAAGCCAAACTTCTCAATAATAATCTCATTATCAACACTAATGCAATTAGCAAACGTATCAGCGATTACTTGCGGCTGCTCAAAGATTTCTTTTTGCATATAATGCTTATATTTACCTTTAGCAGCAGCATCTTGAGCTTGGTCTAGCTCTTTAATATCTAAGTTTTTTTGGGCGCCTTCATGATCATACGCTTCTACTTTGTCACGTGTTACAAGTGCCATATCACCTTCATCAAGATAGGCAAAACGATTGGTAACAGGCAACAATGACAAGGTATCAGAAGAGATAAAATTCTCACCAATCCCAAAACCAACCACAATGGGGGAGCCCGAACGCACCACAACGACACTATGTGGATGATCTTCATGCATAACCGCTAGACCATATGCACCTTTAAGCTTCTTAATCACCGCTTGAACATTAGTAATAAAGTCATTTTTAACATTCCAATGATGCTCTAGTAAATGCGCGATCACTTCAGTATCCGTTTGTGATTGAAATGATACACCCTCTGCGATGAGCTGTTCTTTGAGTGACATATAGTTTTCAATAATACCATTATGTACAATCGCAATTTTGCCTGACTGGCTGACATGAGGGTGTGCGTTTTGCTCTGATGGTTCACCATGCGTTGCCCAACGGGTATGCGCAATACCAGTAGAACCTTTAAAACCACTGTCTTTAGCGACTTTTTCTGCCAGCATCTGCACCTTACCTAAAGCACGCAAACGTTCAATTTTACCTTTATTATCTAACAGTGCCACACCCGCTGAATCATATCCACGATATTCAAGACGCTTTAGCCCCTCAAGTAAAATCGCCAATACATTGCGCTCAGAAACCGCACCAACAATACCACACATAATTTTCTCGCTTTTTTGTTTATTGGGCGTATGCAATACACCGCTACACTTTATTTGTTTTATTCGGGCGTATGCAATACGTCCCTACATAGTAATAATTCAAAAATGAGTTGAACTTCAATTACACCCCTCACCCGTTCAGCTTAAGCTGACGACCTCTCCCGCAAGGGGAGAGGTATTGGCTGGTGCAACTTATTTTTGATTCATTACATAGTATTTGCTACTTTTTAACCGGTCGCTGCCAACCTGGGACAACGGTCTGCTTATTCATTCGATTAATCGTCAGTTTTCCTTCAGGCACATCCTTGGTGATCGTTGAACCAGCAGCAATATTAGCGCCATCACCAATATGAACAGGTGCAATCAACTGACAATCAGAACCAACAAATACATCATTACCAATCATTGTTTGATGTTTGTTAGCTCCATCATAATTGCAGGTAATGACACCGGCACCGATATTACAGTCATAACCTACCGTACTATCACCAATATACGTTAAATGATTGGCTTTACTTCCCTTGCCAATCGTTGATTTTTTAATCTCAACAAAGTTACCAATATGCGCACCCTCATCCAATACACTGCCTGGGCGAATACGCGCAAAAGGTCCAACAACAGCATCGGCTTTAATATCAGCACCATCGATAATAGTATTGGGTTTTATCTTAACATTATTACCAATCACACAGTCTTTTAAGATGCAATTAGCGCCAATCACACAATCCTCGCCAATGACAACATTGCCTTTGATCAATACATTGATATCCACCCACGTATCAGCACCGATATCAACAGAACCTCTCACATCAAAACGACTAGGATCTGCTAAAGAGACACCTTTTGCCATCACACGCTCTGCCACCGCTTTTTGCCACATTCTTTCAAGTTCTGCCAATTGCGCACGCGTATTAACCCCTAAAATCTCGAAGTTATATGCTGGATGTGCGGCGCGAATATTAACTTTATCACGACAAGCAAAGGCAACGATATCGGTTAGATAATACTCTTTCTGTTTATTGTTATTTTCAATGGCAGGTAACCATTGGTGTAGGTGTTTACCGCTAACACAATAAATACCGGTATTAATTTCTTTAATCTGGCGTTGAATGTCAGTTGCATCCTTTTCTTCAACAATCGATTCAATTTCACCAAAGCGATTACGTAAAATTCGCCCAAGTCCCACAGGGTTATCAAGACTTGCTGTTAAGATACCTAGGTCATCGACACGTGTCACTTCAATCAAATGATTAAGGGTATCAAAAGACACTAAAGGCACGTCACCATAGAGTATTAGCACTTTGTCTTCTTTATCAACATAAGGTAAAGCCTGTAATACGGCATGCCCTGTACCTAAACGATCGGTTTGCTCAACCCATGTGATTGTTTTATCTTCCAAAGAGGATTGCACCTGCTGACCAAGATGACCTTGCACTATAATGATATTATCTGCTTGCAGTGATTCCACTGTTTCAACAACGTGTCGTATTAAGGTTTTTCCTGCTAATGTTTGTAACACTTTGGATTTTTTAGAACACATGCGTGAACCTTGACCCGCTGCCAAAATCACTACTGATAAAGCCATTTTGTCTCCTTCTAAACATCTTTTTTGCTTTTTTACTATTTGCAAAACTGCTGCGTATTATATACCGCTCACAAACCATTTTACAGCATTTCTGTCATTGAATTTTACACCCTTTTGAGCGCTTGCATTTTGCCAATAGTCCTAGCTATTATCTGCAATTCAAGCGCTCAAAAGCATCAAAAACTTCTTCAACACCTAACACCGCAAAATGATTTACGAGCGGTATATACCACTGCTACTGGCTTTTGTAGCATTCTCACAAGATATTCTATAGCTCCTTTACTTTCATACTTTCTTAATCATTGCTTGTTCGTACTGATAAATCAATTCATCTGCAGTTATTAGCATAATTCCCTCTACCATCGACTGAGCAATTACAAATCTAAATTATTACGTTTAAATACGCGATCAGCGCGATAACTTGAGCGCACCATAGGGCCTGAAGCGACTTCAAGAAAGCCTTTTCCCAAACCAATTTGACGATAATCGTCAAACTCTTTGGGTGTGACAAAACGATCGATCGCTAAATGATGTTTTGTTGGCTGCATATATTGCCCTAGAGTTAAAATATCAACCTTTGCAGCACGCAAATCATCCATCGCTTTGAGCACTTCGTCATGTGTCTCCCCTAGACCTAACATTAAACTCGTTTTCGTTAAAATCTGAGGTTTTTGTGATTTGACATATTCAAGCACTTTAATCGTTTGCCAATAGCCAGCACGCGGATCACGTACCTTAGTTGTCAAGCGCTCAATCGTCTCAACATTTTGTGCAAAAACATCAACTTCTGTCGCAATAAGCTTATCAATTGCTTTAACATCACCTTGAAAATCAGGTGTTAAGGCTTCGACTTTAATCTCTGGAATAAGTACTTTTATTTCATTAATGGTTTGTGCATAATGTGCCGCTCCTCCATCTGATAGATCATCGCGATCTACTGAGGTTAACACGACATATTGAAGTCCCATCAACTTGACACTTTCAGCGGCATTTTTAGGTTCATTAACATCTAGCCAACCTTTAGGATTGCCGGTATCAACCGAGCAGAACTTACACGCTCTTGTGCAAACACTACCCATCAACATAATGGTTGCTGTGCCATGTGACCAACATTCATTAATATTAGGGCACTTCGCCTCTTCGCATACTGTGGATAATTTATGCTTTTTAGTTAATGACTTCACTTGCAAATAGGTCTTCGTTGAATCTTGCTTTGCGACCTTTAACCAATCAGGCTTTTGAATACGAATCTCATTGATTTTCTTATCTTTAATACCATCTTTGACTGCTGAAAAGCCTTGATCTGTTTGGTATTTTTTACCGCTTTCAACTTTTACTGGAATATCGATTAACTTGCTCATATGAGTTATTTTGAATACTTTAAGCGCTTAAAACTTAAGACGCATCATGACAAAAAAAGACGCTTAAGACAATGTTATTTTAAAAGCTTTTTAGAACTGGATATGCTACATTTTTAGCATACTTTATCTTAAGACCACTAAACAATGCTTAACTTTCTTGGAATCAAAAACTTTGCCATTATCAAAAACGCTGAAATCCATTTCAAATCGGGTATGACGACAATCACAGGCGAAACCGGTGCTGGAAAATCTATTTTGTTAGATGCTCTAAATATCGTGCTTGGTGCACGTGTTGATAAGTCTGCACTAACCAATGGTGAGACGTGTGAAATCTCTGCTGTTTTTGATATCAGCAAGATTCCTAATGCTACGATGCTATTAAAAAGCTTTGAGCTAATCGACGACAATGAATGTTTATTGCGTCGTGTGATTCAAAAAGATGGCAAAACACGCGCATTTATCAATGGCAGTTTAGTGACCTTAATACAGCTTAAACAATTAAGTGAACAATTAATTAGCATCTATGGCCAGAATGCTCATCACAGTTTATTAGATCCTGCCAATCAGTTAATGCGTCTTGATACTTATGCTGGTTTAAGTGCTGAAGTAGATGAAATTAGCGCAATTTTTAAAGAGTTATCTGAGATCAATTCACTCATAAGTGACGAGAAAGAGCGTATTGAAAAAGACAAAACAGCTTTAGCGTTAATGCAATATCAATATGATGAACTGGTTCAATTAAACCTTAGTGCCGATGAATTGAATGAGCTTGATCAAGAACACAAATCACTGGCTAATGCCGAGGCACAAATTCAGGTCATCGCCCAAGTCGTTGATTGCATCAATGACAATGAGCAAAGCCTATTAGGCACAATCGATAATCTAATCCATCAATTAAGCGCATATAGCGATAACCCATCGTTTAAAAACATTTATGCTCTACTAACAGAATCTACAGTCTATTTAAAAGAAGCCGAACATGAGGCAAGACACCTTTTAGATCACTTAGAGATCAATCCTGAAAAACTACAACAGATTGACCAACGCCTTAATGAAATATATCAGCTAGCGCGCAAGCACAAGGTAGACCCTAAACAGCTTTATCTGCATATTACTGAGCTTGAGCAAAAAATAAATGCTCACGCACAAAATGAGCAAAAACTTCTGCAATTAACCAAAGACAAATCACTTTTAGAGGAAACTTATCTTAGCAAAGCCAAGATACTAAGCAACAAACGTCAAGCCGCAAGCAAAGTATTCGCCAGTGAAATTGAACAGTATATTCGTCAACTAAATATCCCAAAGGGGGAGTTTTACGCACGTATTACTCAACGTCCAACAAAACATGCCAATGGCATCGATCACTGCGACTTTTTAATTAACTTTAATCCAGGGCAGCAACCTGCACTTATTGATAAGGTCGCCTCAGGCGGTGAGTTAAGCCGCATTGGACTGGCAATACATGTCGTCTCATCGAAAAAAATCGCCCCGCCAACCATCATCTTTGACGAGGTCGATGTCGGTATTAGTGGCGGCACGGCTGAGATTGTGGGTAAGCTTCTTAAGCAAGTTGCTAAAAACGCACAAATCCTTTGTATTACTCATCAAGCACAAGTTTCTATTCAAGGTGACCAACAATTACATATCAGCAAAAAGCATCTTGAGCATGACACGATTTCTCAAGTGCTCGAACTCAATAAAGAAGAACGCATTAATGAAACAGCACGCATTATTGGCGGTGTTGACATTACTAATAAGACACTACAACACGCCAAAGAAATGTATGAGCTGTATCACAAGTAGTTATAGTTATAAGTTGAATTTCAATCACCTCTCACCCGTGCAGCTTACGCTACACGACCTCTCCCACAAGGGGCGAGGTAAGAATTTAGCGTAGCTTATTTCTTCATTTCTTTATCACCAACTATTTTCCTAGCCACTTTTTCCAGACAAATAACAAAGCGGCAAAGCTTCGACACTCGATAAACTGCGGATGCGTAATAAGTGCATCAATATCTGACAATTTCCATGGCACCACTTCTAAATCTTCCGGTTCATCGCCTTCGGCAGTTTTGACTGAAAGGCCTTCCGCAACAACTAATGAGATATGCTGCTTCATATAATTGGGTGATAAATAGACATCTTTAAGGTAAGTGTAATGCTTTGCGGTAAAACCTGCTTCTTCCATCAATTCCCGATCGGCTGCTTGATAGAGTTCCTCACCTTGATCAATCGCACCTTTTGGAAAACCCAAAGTGTAATCCTCAACACCCGATGAATATTCTTTAATAAGCAAAACGGTATCATCATCAAGCATTGGTACAATTAATACCGCCGTGTGTCCATCACTTTTTGGTGCAATGCGCTCATAAGTACGTGTGTTACCATTACTAAACGTTAAATCCAGCGCTTCAACTTTGAATAAACGTGACGCAAATAACTCTTTTGTACTATTGATAACTGGCTTAATAGCCATTACTGATCTCCTGCCAACGCTCAGGTGTTCCAACATCACACCAATTGGCATGAAACACTTCACCACTTATTGCTTTTTGTTCAATGAAAGTCTGCCAAATACTTGGTAGAGAAACACTCTCTCCGACATAAACATTGGCAAACAATGATTTCTGGCACACACTAATGCCTGTATAGGTATAACTTTGACCTATTTTATCCGTTTTATCGATAATATTGCCTTGACCATCCAAACAAAAATCCCCCTTTAGATTATGTTTAGGGTTAGGTACTAAGATTAAATGCGCCAATGATCTCATGGCTTTACTGTGATCAATAATATGTGAGAAATCGTAATCCGTCATCACATCAGCATTAACCACAATAAAGGGGTCACTCAGCCATGGTAACGCTCGAACAATGCCACCACCGGTATCATAGGCATCTAAAGGCTCATACAGGTAGCAAATAGTTATTCCCCAACGCCTACCAAAACCAATCTCATCGACAATTAACTCGGCTAAATAAGCAACGTTAATCACAATAGTGGTTACTCCTGCGGCAACAAGGCGCTCTATTTGCCATTCAATCAATGACTTGCCATTGACTTTAATCAGTGGCTTTGGCGTGTGGTTGGTCATATCCCTCATTCTACGTCCACGTCCTGCTGCCAATATCATTGCGCTAACACCTTGCTTCATCTGTTGCAATCTTATTCCATTTATCATTAATATTTTTTCTCATTGTTAACAAATCATATAATTCAGCATTAGTCTAGGCTTAACTCATCCCCGCAATATAAAGGTAGATTGCAAAAAAATGTGCAATACTGGCCGCTAGTACAAATAAATGCCATAGAAAATGACAAAACTCGATTTTCTCGTCAAGCATGTAAAAAACAACACCACTGGTATAAAGCACACCACCTAAGATAATCCACATCAAGCAGGCACCAGGTAATGCCTCAACGATCTGCACAATAAAACCAATCGCCGTCCAGCCCATAATGACGTAAAGTGCCGTTGATAACCAACCATCTCCAAAAAACAGTACCTTGTAGACAAATCCGGCAATTGCCGCTCCCCATAAAAGCGCAAAAATAATCCAGCCATAAACGCCTGATAACGCGATCAATGCAATTGGTGTATAGGTGCCGGCAATCAAGAAATAAATGTTCAAATGGTCGACTTTGCGCAATATTCTTTTAAGCTTTGGCTTGGACACACCATGGTAAATACTTGAAGCACCATACATTGAGATCAAGCTGACGCCATATATCATTACGGCAACCACGTTAATTGTATAACCTGTCGAAGCGGCTTTAACCAACATCACAATAAGCGCCACGATACTAAAAAGTGCACCAATAAAGTGCGTCAGGGTATTCAAGAACTCTTCACGTCGTGAGTAAAGAGGGTTAGAAGCAGTAGCCATGACTCCCCCTCCATTTAAGTTTTCTTCTTTTTTCAACAACATATATTTTGGTCGATTTTTATTTCAAACGTTGCTATTTTGCGCTATATATAGCCATTAATCAAAAGCTAATAACGATTTTATGTCTAAAAATTTTGTGCTCGCGTCTTCATCACCTTACCGCTTAGCATTAATTAAAACCTACGCACTTAATATTGATGAGTCAATATTGCAAGATGAATCCACTTACTCTTATGATTTAATCTCTTTTACATCCTTTTAATCTTTCCAATATTAGCGATAACCCTCTATACTTTGAAACAGTTGTTCGTTATGTTGGCACCAAGGATGAAAAAAAGAAGCAAGTCAAAAATTACTACGATGAATAAAGACGATGCAAAATTTCATGTCAGTGCTGAAACGCTCACTCTAACAGGGCAATGGCATTGGCAATCGCTTGATCAAAGTATCTTAGCAAAAATCAAAAATATTAAAGAGCAGATTATGTGTATTGATACACAAAAAGTTGAAAAGCTAGATATCTCTGGCGCTTACTTTATCTATAAAATTCAACTGTTTTTTTTGAAGGCTGCCATTAAATCGACTCATACTCAGCAAAGCTTGATCGATCTTGTTCATAAAAATTACACTTCCTACGACAGTCGCTTGCAACCTTTAAATACTTATGAAAAGGTTTATCAAATCGGTGAGCAAACCACGAGTTATATCAAAGACAGTAAAAATCTCATCGCTTTTATTGGTGCAACAGTGATGAGTTATTTACAAGTCATTCGTACACCTTTTGCTACTCAATGGCGCCTATTGCTAGATATCGTTATTCAAACAGGAGTTAAAGCCATCCCGATTGTATCATTATTGTGTTTTTTAATCGGAATTGTACTTTGCTATCAGATCGGTTCACAGCTTAAAATATATGGTGCTAATATCTTTGTTGTCGATCTTTTGGGCATTTCACTATTACGTGAGTTTGCTCCTTTAATTACCGCAATTATTGTTGCTGGTAGATCCGCCTCATCCTATACAGCAGAACTTGGCTCAATGAAAGTCCAGCAAGAAATTGATGCCCTTAAAACCTTTGGCATTAGCCCCATTAAACGTCTGATATTACCACGCATTATTGGTATGATGATCTCCCTCCCCTTACTCATTGTTATTGCTGATATTATCAGTTGTCTCGGTGGCATGATTATGGCCAAAACCTCTCTTGGCATTAGTTTTTATGATTTTTTACAGCGCTTTTCCACAGCGGTTTCATTTAATAACTATCTGACAGGACTGATCAAAGCACCCTTTTTTGCGATTATTATTGGCGCTGTTGGTTGCTATCGCGGCACTGTCGTTAAAAACAACTCTTTAAGTATCGGCCAAGAAACCACTAAAAGTGTGGTTTACGCTATCTTCTTAATTATTGTGACTGATGCCTTATTCTCAATATTATTTAGTGCGGTAGGGATATAAATCATGCAAGACATGAAAAAGCAACCAATCATCGAAGTAAAAAATCTAGGCACCTGTTTTGATGGTGTGTGGGTGCACAAAGAGTTAAGTCTTACAATTTATCCGCATCGCATTACCTCAATTATTGGCGGCAGCGGCTCGGGCAAAACAACATTAATCCGTGAAATACTCATGCTGCAACCGGTGACTGAAGGTGAGATATTTCTGCTCGGGCAAAAAATTTCTGATTTGTGTGATGATGAGATAAAACGTCGTCAATTTGCGAGCCACATGGGCATGATGTTCCAAGGTGGTGCACTCTTTAGTGCCTTAACAGCGCTCGAGAATGTGATGTTTCCCTTGCAAGAATACACTAACTTTAGTCGCGACATTGTCATTGATCTGGCACGTTTGAAGCTTAAAATGGTCGGCTTATCTGAAGATGCTTATGCCAAATATCCCTCGCAATTAAGTGGTGGCATGCTTAAACGTGTCGCACTTGCACGCACTTTAGCACTTGATCCTGAGATTATATTTCTCGATGAGCCCTCAGCTGGGCTTGATCCACATTCGACCTATGAGCTGGATCAATTAATTTTAAAACTAAAACAAGATTTAAACTTATCCATTATCGTGATTACGCATGATTTAGAGAGTATTTGGCGCATTGTCGATGAAGTCGTCTATATAGACCAAAAACGTATTCTTATTCATGATAGCGTTGAGAATGCTGCTAAAATGACACAATATGAAAACCTTAATAACTTCTTTAATGGCGCTAAAACCACTAAAGAAGAAAAAACAATACTAGGATCGTAACCATGAAAAACAATCGTTACTTTGTTGCAGGTTTGTTTATTATCATTACCACCATTGTGATGATTTTTATTGGCTTTTGGCTTGCTTTTGGTTTAAAGGATATAAAATATGACACTTATATCGCACGCTTTAATGAATCAGTGACCGGATTAAATGTCAATGCCGCGATTAACTATAATGGTGTCAATGTGGGTAAAGTTGAAAGCATTAATATTGACAAACAAAATCCAAGCACTGTCATTGTCGTGATGCAAATTCAACAAGGCATTCCAATCTACAATACAACTTATGCAAGTCTGGTGCCACAAGGGATTACAGGTCAAGTATTTATCACCCTATCCCTTTCAAATAATTCTCACCGATATATTGTTAAACCCAAAGATGCGCCACCATTTCCTATGGTTAAAACCAAACCTTCATTTTTAACAAATATTGTTAACCAAATGAGTAACGTTGCTGAGCAAGTCACTTTGATTTCAACACGCGTCGCTAAAATCATTAGTGATGACAATGTTCAAAAAATCAACCATATCGTTAGCAATGTTGAGGATATTTCTAACTCGCTTGCCACTAGCAGTCAGAATATTCATCAAAGTATTGAGTCATTAAAGGTCATTTTAAAAAATGCTGCCAAAAGTTCTAGCGAGCTTGAGCAAATTGCCCATAATATTAACCATGGTTCAAAAGCAGTTGCCCGCGCCTCTGAAGATGTTAGCAAGTCGATTACTAGCTTTAATAATCAGACCCTGCAAGGGGTCAATAATATTTTATTACCTCAACTTGCGCAAACGCTTAACAATATTAATGAAACATCCGTTCAGTTATCTGACCTGTTAAAGAAAATGAATCAAAACCCATCGATCCTTGTGCGCGGTGAATTGCCAAGGAAGCCTGGTCCAGGAGAGCAATAATGTATAGACCCACTCAATTTCTCAAAATATTAAGCATTGCAACCAGTATTAGCATCATCACAAGCTGTGGTATTTTATCCCCAGTTAAAAGTCCTGAAGTTAAACAATATCAAATTATTGCACCAAACTTACAGATGACCCGTAATATCACTGGCGCTGAATTAGTGATTCAAAAAACTGAAAAACGATTTGATTTGACACTGTTTATCGCGCCCTTAACCGCAGATCAACCATATAACTCAACCCAGATGTATTATCGTGAAAACAATTATGAATTAGCAAGCTATACACATAACTTATGGGCAGCTGATCCTGAGCAGATGCTCAGCAAAAACTTACTACAAAGCCTACAGGAATATCATAGCTTTAAGAATATCGTGTCGAGTAATTTTATTGGCTACGCAGACTATCGTTTAACCGGCAATCTTAATCAACTGACTCAAGTAATCAAAGACAATGAAAGTAACATTATTTTATCAGTAAGCTTCACACTAACAAATGCCAATAGTGGTCAAGCTGTTGCCATTAAAACATTTACCTTAAATAAGAAAGCTCAAGCAAATGCTAAGAGCTTTGCTAATGCCACTAACGAACTTGCTGCCGATTTATCTAGAGCATTAAACGACTGGCTTATCACGCAACCGCTAGCAAATAATGCCAACAACTAAAGCCATGAAAAAATGTATGGCTAATTGAATTAAAATTAAATGAGATTTATCAGATAACTTTATTGCCATAAATCAAATTACATGCTACCATCCGCTTATCTTTGTTTCTTCATCAAGAAACTTGCTTGCTAGATTTTAAAAGTTAGCGTGGGGGTAACAACACTGGGGGCAGTGTTCGCAAATGACTATCAACATAGGAATGCTGATAGTCGTTTGTGGCTTTATTTTGCGATGCAGCATAAAACGGATTGCAAAGCAATCAAACATCAGTTTAAAATAGATTGATATACAGTCAATTCTGTCTTTTTTGACAGTATTTATCGTATTTCTCCTGCTTTTTACTTGTCTAGACACTAATGATCGCTATACTCAAGCTATGAGTTCAGCGAATGAGATTGTCCCCAATCAATCTGCCGCGAAACTGCCCCTCCCCCAGTTAGCAAGCAACGGAATACTCGGCAAGGATCAGCGTTGAACTCCAACCATTTTTCTAAGAACCTCCTAAAAGACTTTAAAGCAAATAATTTTAAGCTTTTGCTACTTTAGTCATAAATATTGTTTATGACTCATGTATAATGACCATTTCTTAATACAATAAAAAATACATACAATATGTCGACTTTAGATAGCGCACTGCGTATTAAAACGCCGCTTGAAACACTAGAGGTAATTAAAGCTTATTTACCGCAAGCAAAGATTACACGTCTGGCTAATTTAACGGATCTTGATGATAGTAAAATCCCGGTATACACCTCTATTCGTCCATTGGGTAAATCACTATCAACCAGTCAAGGTAAGTCATTTTCACATGATGCAGCGAAAGTCAGCGCTTATATGGAAGCACTTGAACTATACTTTGCTGAAGAAGTTAAGGCTAAGTTATATGACAAACCATTTGAGAAAAGCAGTCACTTTATCTCACCCAATCAACTCTCTAGCAACATTGTTTATCAAGACGATAAAGAGCATAATTGGTGCCAAGGTAAAAGCTTTCTAACCGATCAAGGCTATTATCTACCCTTTCAATTTATATCCATTGACTCGGGACACCCTGATGTTGTAATCCAAGCGACTGATACCACAGGCATTGCCTCAGGTAATAGTTATGACGAAGCGTTAGTGCACAGCTTATTGGAATGCATTGAACGCAAAAGTACTGCTTTAAAGAGTCAGCAATTTAAACTCGATATTGAGCACATTTTTTATGACAAAATCGCCTTACTTCATCATGTCGAATTCAAATATTATCCGAACCCTTATGGCATTCCAGTGGTTGGCTGCCTAATCCAAAGCAAAGATAAAACAGCTAATCAAATGGTTTTTTCAGGTTATGGCGCGCATCTTAACAAAGAGATTGCTCTTAATCGCGCATTGACTGAAGCCATCCAATCCAAAGTTACTACCATTGCCGGATCTCGTGATGACTTATTTAAACATGCTTATGAGAAATCAAACCTTAAGCTTAATCCAGAAGCTTATGAAATCAGCTTTAGTGAAATTTCTGAGCATAAAACCAATAGCATAACTGAGGCATTAGTGCTACTTAAGGGCGCTCTTCGCAAAGCCCAACAAGATGCACTCATTCATGTTTATCACAGTGAGAAACTCACCTTTTTAAAATCCATTTTGGTCAAACAGGAGGTGCTTGATAATGCTTGATCTAACCAAACTTCAGATCGATGTTTTTGCCGAGACAAGCATCACTCATGCTGAGATTAAAACACATCTGCCGCATGCACGTCTGCATACTTCAGCGAAAACAGGCGATATATTGCGCGTCATTCCAGAGAGTAACATTATTATTCTTATTGATGGCAATTTTGATTTCACTAACTCGGTTTGGCATAAAGAGATTCTTTGTGCACTTGAAAAAGGAATTACCGTCATTGGTGCAGCATCAATGGGCGCTTTGCGTGCTGCTGAGCTTGATGCTTTTGGTATGATTGGCTCGGGTTTTGCCTATGAATGTTATAAAAAAAATATCACAGATGATGATAGTGAGGTAGCAATTAACTACTATCGCTTGGGTGATGAAATGATACAAACAATTCCTAGTATTAATATTCGCGCAACCTGCGATGCCCTTATCGATAACAAGCTATGCACACAGCAAGCTGCTTATGAACTTTTTAATAACGCGCACAATATCTTTTATAAACGTCGCACTTGGCAGGCTTTACAAAGCACGTTAACCGCTGATGCATTTAATCTACTGAAAACGCATTATGTCAATGCAAAATATAACGACGCCTATCAGTGCATCACGCAATTAGCTGACATTATAGATAAGGTAAAAACACAAGAAGACAGAACATCGTTCACAACCCCTTCCACCATTCCGCTTAACAAACTAAAACAAGACACTTTTTGCAGTGATGAGTTTGCTGCCCTTTTATTTGTTTTGCAGAGGATGCATGATCAAGATGATTTTAAACATTCCGATTTAGATATCGCTCATCAAGCGCAAGAACTTCACAAGCTGACGCAGTGGCCAGTTAACATCTGTGAATTTGCACTATGTCAATTAAAGCATGCAGGCATTGCATTCAGCGATCTTGGCTTTATGCGCTCACTCAATATCATCCGCCTGAACCTTGGATTGAATGATGGTGAGGTCTTTAAACAGTGGTGCATTGATAAACAATTAGATATGAGTATTGTTGAAACTACTTTTAGAAACCTTTTACTCGTCAAGCGTCTTGCCAATGCCTATGCGTGTGAGCATCAACTTAATTATGGTTTTTAACGGAATTAAAAGGTATAGAAAACTAAAGGATTACAATACCAGGCGTGTGATTGTCTTGATTTTTCTTAGCCGATTGCTTTAGAAAGTTGGCTGTTTTATCTGGCAAATCAATATTCGTTAACGCAAGATCATAAAGACTTGCTGTTAATAAACGTCCACCGGTCATCGCAAATGCTTTATCTATTGCATTATGCATAATGGTTTTTATATCTTCAAAAATATAATCAACTGATATTTTATCTTCAGGCGTTGACATCATCGTATAAAAAGTTCGCGCCATGCCCATATTGGCAAGGAAATCAGGCACTACTGCAAGCTTGCCATCGACATATTGTGAGCACAGCCCATAACAGTATTCATTTTCAACAAATGGATGGTTTGCGCCACATACAATAAGTTCAAGTCCTGATTTTTGCATTTGATTAATAAAGTCCTGAAGTTTAGAGTTTTAAACATTAAATTTTCAATCAGTCGATCTAATTGTTAGCTCACGCAACTAAGCTTTTAAGC
>NZ_JBQAJM010000032.1:0-24607 GCF_052030685.1 Cysteiniphilum sp. 19S12-1 | reverse complement strand
TTAAAAGCTCAATTGCATGAGCTAGCAATTAGATCGACTGATTCATAATTCAATGTTTAAAACTCTAAACTTCAGTAACAATGGTATTGGCATTAGCAATATCAATACCGGTTTCAATAATTGTGGTACATACTAAAATTTGATAGCGGTTTTGTTGGAACTCAAACATGATTTTTTCAAGCTCACGTTCGCGCATTTGCCCATGGGCTACTGCAATTTTAATATCAGGAAAGAGTTTTTGTAACTCCTCAGCCTTATGATAAATTGTGCTAACACTATTATAAAGATAGTAGACTTGTCCACCTCTTAATGCCTCACGCATCACGGCTTCTTTAACAGTGCTATTATTATATTGTCTGACAAAAGTTTTAACCGATAGACGTTTTGCCGGAGCCGTGGCAATGACTGACAAGTCACGAATATTAGAAAATGCCATATTCAAGGTGCGTGGAATAGGGGTAGCTGTCATTGTTAGAATATCAATATTAGCACGCATTGCTTTCATTTTTTCTTTGTGTGTCACACCAAAGCGGTGCTCCTCATCAATAATTAATAATCCCAGATTATGAAAGTTAATCTTTTCAGATAATAGTTTATGTGTACCGATAACGATATCAATACTGCCATCGTTGATTTGTTTAATAGCCGTATTTTGCTCTTTGGTTGTTTTAAAGCGTGATAGCACCTCAACTGTCGCACCCATTTCACTAAAGCGGTCGCTAAAGTTATCAAAATGCTGTTGTGCTAATAAGGTTGTAGGTGCTAAAACAGCGACTTGTTTATTGTTACTTGCGGCAATAAAGGCAGCACGCATTGCCACTTCTGTTTTACCAAAGCCAACATCGCCACACACGAGTCGATCCATTGGTTTATTTGAGAGCATATCTTTAATGACATCATTGATGGCAATGGCTTGATCAGGGGTTTCTTCAAAGGGAAAGCCTTCACAAAATGCCAGATAATCTTTCTCGTGAAAGATATTGCCATAGCCTTCTTTAAGTGCGCGTTCTGCATAAATTGCCAAAAGATCAGCGGCAACATCATTGATTTTTTTAGCGGCTTTTTCTTTTTCTTTTTGCCAAGTGTCGGTACCGAGCTTACTAATAGGTGCGTGTTCAAGCTCAGTGCCGCTATAGCGACTGACTAGATGTAGTGCATAAATGGGTACATAGAGTTTTTCATCATTTTTAAATTTAAGCGTTAGAAACTCGGTGTCTTGAGCACCGAAATCCAGTTTAGTCAAGCCATCAAAGCGAGCAATGCCATGTTCAATATGTACCACCGGACTGCCTAAGCTTAATTCCGATAAATCTTTGAGGGCAACAGTGGGTATACTTTCATCTTTTTGTTTAATACGCGTGCGTAAATTGATGGCACTGTGATTTGCAAACAGATCAAACTCAGTAACAATCAATATCCTATTATTCTTTTCGTCCTCCGTAATAATACCTTGGGTAAAGGGCGCAACCGTGATCGAGTGTGTTGAAGTGGATTCAAGTGCGTCGCTAAAATTCACATAGGTATCAAGCTTTAAGCCCAATTTACTTAAGTTTTCATACATAAGCGCTTTTCTACCGGGACTTTCAGCACAAAAAATAACTTTGTTAAAGCTTGTATTTGTTAATAAATCCAGAAGTTTTTGATAGGGCTCTTTATATTGATAATGCACATGAATATCAGGAAGTGTGTTAACCTCAAGGTTATTTGCTTTGGTTTTATCCTGATGCAACCATTTAATATGTGAGAAGTTTTTAATTAAACCATTAAATGCAGCAGGTGATAGAAAAACCTGCTCAGGTTTTAAAATAGGGCGCTCGCGATCATGCGCTAACTGGTCATGCCGTGTCAAAATATCAGTGTGATATTTCTCTAATGACAATTGGCAGTTATAAATGCTATGAATGATTGTATCTTGTTGTAAATAGTCAAAGAGGGTATTAACACGCTCAAAAAAAAGTGGCAGATAAAATTCAATACCATTGATCATTTGCCCTTTGATAATACTTTGGTAAATTTGATTTTGAGTATCTGCGTGCGGTATCATCTCATACCAATTTAGCGCAAATTGATCGAGTGTTTTTTTATCCAGTATAAACTCTTGGGTTGGTAATATATTGACATCATCAATCGCGGCGTGTGAACGTTGCGTCTCGACATCAATACAACGGATACTATCAACCTCATCGTCAAACAAATCAATACGATAAGCGTCATCTGACCCCATTGGGAAGATATCCAAGATACTACCACGCACACTAAATTCGCCTCGACTAATCACTTGGGTGACTTTCTGATAACCAGCCGTCTGTAATTGACGCATTTTCTCAGTCAGATCAAGTGTGTCACCTTTTTTGATCATGAAAGCATTGGCATGTAAAAAGGATGTTGGAGGCAGATATTTAACAAGGGTATTAACGCTGACGATAATTATACTATTAGGGTTGTTTTGAATCTGATTTAATGTATTCAAGCGCGAGGAAATAACATCTTCACTCGCGGAGAAATAATCAAAAGGCAAAATCTCAAGATCAGCAAAATGTAAAATGTTTTTTTGTGGCAGTAAAAAGCATAGTTCATCATACAGTTGTAATGCGACTTGTGCGCTCTCACATACCAGCAAATGATGCTGCTGATCATGGTTTAAGATATATTCATTTAAAGCAAGCGATAGCGCCGTAGGAATGGCATTAGCATAAATATTGCGTGTCGCTTTTGGCAGAATCTGCATGGTAAAGTTAAATCTAGAATATTCGGTGGCATTATTTTATCGAACTCCCTTAACATATACCAGAAAAGATGCCGATTATTGCGCAGTATAGCCGCCATCAATGGCAATATCGCTACCCAATAAGAAACTGCCAGCTTGATCAATCAAATAATAGATCAAACTTGCCACCTCTTCAGGTTGTCCTAAGCGTTTTGCCGGTTGTAGCAATTGTTCTTCTTTATGAATGGTATCAATATCAGCACCTGATTTTTGACAGTAGTTTTTTATTGCCTGCCAATAAAGTGGTGTTTCAATGGTGCCGGGACAAACACAGTTGGCAGAAATATTATCTTTAGCATAATCAAGGGCGATATTTTTGGTTAATTGTGCAATGGCAGCTTTTGTTAGACCATAAACTGCCGAGTGGTTTTTAGCAACAAATGATTGATCCGAACCGATCGTAACAATACGTCCACCGTTTGGATTGTGCTTCATTAATTGTATTGTTTCCTTAAGCACAAAAAAGCAAGAAGTAAGATTAGTGTTTAATACACGAAAATAGTCTTCTTCTGTGGTATTTTCAATGCTGGCAGAGAAATGAATGCCCGCATTAGAGATAAGCGCATCGATACGTGGATATTTTTCTTTAACTTGCTTAAAAGACTCATTGATTGCCGCAACTTGACTTAAATCCGTTTGAATATAATCAACACTTTTAAGTTCATTTGGGGCAATATCTAGATTAATCACTTGATAATTATTGGCATGAAACAGGTTACAACAAGCCTTACCGATCCCTTGACTGCCACCAGTAATGATAATGGTTTTTTTTAAGTACATAACTAAATTTGATTGTTTTGTTGATAACTGCTAACTGTAAAGAAAAAGTGACTGAAAGCAAATGTAATTTATGATTTTTAATCGCGTCTTTTAGATCTTGCTCTTATCACATGCCATCAAAAGGTTTTATTTTTATCACAGGATCTAATTACGGAGAGTGAGTCAAGTCATATTACGGAAATATTCAAGGAAAAAGTTGCCGCCTTTCGTGAAAAATATCGCTAGAATAGCGAATGTATTTTGTTATTTTTAGCTTATGAGGAGCCCGTCATGTCATTGACAGAAGCAATACCAACAATCGATTTCCAGGCAGCATCCTTGGATATTTGGGACAGTAAATATCGTTTAAAAACACGCGTAGGTGAGCCAGTTGATCAAGATATTGATGCAACTTATCAACGTGTTGCTAAAGCATTATCAGAGGTTGAGACAACCAAAAAGTTGCAACAAAAACATTATGAAGAATTCTTGTGGGCACTAAGAAATGGTGCCATTCCCGCCGGAAGAATCGTCTCTAATGCCGGCGCACTTGAACATAAGCCGGCGACTTCTACGATTAACTGTACGGTTTCAGGCACGATCCATGACTCAATGGATGATATTTTGCAAAAAGTACATGAGTCAGGGTTAACACTTAAAGCCGGATGTGGAATCGGTTATGAGTTCTCGACATTACGTCCTAAGGGCGCGTTTGTTGCTGGAGCCGGTGCGCACACCTCGGGCCCCATGTCATTTATGGATATTTATGACAAGATGTGCTTTACCGTGGCATCAGCAGGTGGTAGGCGCGGTGCACAAATGGGCACATTCGATGTTGGTCATCCAGATGTGTTTGATTTTATTCGTGCCAAACGCGAAGATGGGCGTTTGCGCCAATTTAATCTGTCATTACTCATTACTAAAGATTTCATGGATGCTGTTGAGCATGATGGTCAATGGCATTTGGCTTTCCCGATGACTGAGGCTGAACAAAAGGCACATAACATTGATTTGCAGGATAAAACACAAGTATTATGGCGTGATTGGCCAGTTAAAGATGATTATATTAGTGATGATTCAGGTCTTGTTGCTTGCAAGATTTATAACACGATCAAGGCGCGTCGTTTGTGGGACATGATCATGTCATCAACCTATGATTATGCTGAGCCTGGATTTATTTTGATCGACAAGGTTAATGAAGATAATAACAACTGGTTTTGTGAGACGATCCGTGCAACGAACCCATGTGGTGAACAACCATTACCACCTTATGGCTCTTGTTTGTTGGGTTCGGTTAATTTGACTAAATTTATTGAAGCACCATTTACCAAAGAAGCACGTTTTGATTGGGATAAATACCGTAAAGTCGTGCGTATTTTCACGCGTATGCTTGATAATGTCGTTGAAATCAATGGTTTACCATTAAAAGAGCAACGTCATGAAATCGAATCCAAGCGCCGTCATGGCATGGGCTTTTTAGGGTTGGGATCTGCGATCACCATGCTTAAAATGAAATATGGCAGCAAAGACTCGGTAGCATTTACCGAAGAAGTTGCCAAACAAATGGCGCTAGAAGGCTGGCGTGAAGGCGTTAAACTTGCCAAAGAAAAGGGTAGTGCGCCAGTGCTTGAAAAAGACTATATCGTCACTGAAGAATTTTTGCGCTTACGTCCTGAAATGGCCGCAGATGGGATTAAAGTTGGCGATGTGATAAAAGGGCGGATGTTACATGCCAAATATAGCCGCTATATGCAGCGTATCTCTCAAGAAGACATCTCCATTATTGATGCAATTTGTGAGCATGGTTGTCGTTTCACACATCACACATCTATCGCACCTACGGGGACTATTTCTCTATCACTAGCGAACAATGTCAGTAACGGCATTGAGCCAAGCTTTGCTCATCACTATGCACGTAATGTCATTCGTGCGGGCAAAAAATCCAAAGAAAAAGTCGATGTATTCTCTTATGAGCTATTGGCATATCGCCAATTAATCAATAAAGAAGCAATACCTTTTACCAAGGAACCAGCACAAAAGTTACCTGAATATTTTATTAGTGCCGATAATGTTAAACCAAAAGAGCACGTTGATATTCAGGCAGCAGCGCAAAAATGGGTTGATTCGAGTATTTCAAAAACAGCTAATGTGCCGACGGATTTCCCATTTGCTGATTTTAAAGACATATATCTTTATGCTTATCATCAAGGCTTAAAGGGCTGTACAACTTTTAGGTTTAATCCTGAAGTCTTTCAAGGTGTATTGGTTAAAGATGAAGATCTTGAGAAAACCAAGTATCGTTTTACCCTTGATGATGGCTCAGTGCTTGAGCTAAAGGGCAATGAAATGATCGAGTATGATGGTGAAGAGCATACAGTAGCGAATCTTTATGACGCTTTAAAAGAAGGGTATTACGGCAAGTTTTAATGCTTCAAAATAAAACTTTGGCTGTTTAGATTGGATTAATCGCTAAGACTATCCGATAATATACTCAAGCAATTAATCCATAAGGAAAAATTATGTGGGCAATTATCGGTAGCAGTGGCTTTGAAGAGTTTGATGAGTTTGAGATAGTAGAAACATTGCCACGCGAGACACCATTTGGGCTATGCTCCAATGGCTTTTATCGTATTAAAGTTGGCAATAGAGAAATGTTATTTCTGTGTCGCACCGGACAATCTGAAAATATTTTACCGAGTAAAATTAATTATCGCGCGAACATTTATGCCCTTAAAAAATATGGTGCAACCGCTATTTTAGCCTTGTCATCTGTGCGTAGTTTGCAAACGGTATTAAAACCTGGTGATATGGCAATTCCCTACCAGTATATTGATCGCACTAAGGGTTTGCGCGAATCGACTTTTTGTGATGATGGCCTTTTGGCCTATGTATCATTAACCCATCCAATCAGTGAAAAAGCTGCTGATATTATTAAAAAACAAAAGGCAAACTTTGATTTTCCAATTCATTTTGGGCAAATTTGTGTATGTATTGAAGGTCCGCAATTTCCAACAATGATTGATGCTAAATGTTATCAAGCAATGGGCGGAGGGGTTATTGGGATGACTGCCTTTCCTGAATTTGCCTTAGCACGCGAGGCGGGACTTCATTATCTACCTTGTAACTTTATTGTTGATTACGTACCGTGGTCGGATGATATTGATAATAACGACTGCATATTGCAAACCCGCTTTGATAACCATGCTAAGGCTGTGGCTTTAATTCACTGGGTTGGTGAAAAATTAACCGAATTTTCACAAAATGATTGTAGTGATCAAGGTATTGCAAGCTCTATCAGTGGCATGGGCGATAGAATGACGCCGCGCCAACAAAGCTGGTTTAATGTGTTAGCAAAATCTAATAGTGAAGTTGTTGTTTCCAAAGCAGCTGCTGAGCGTATTCGAGAAGTAACCCTTTATCATGGACAAAAAGCGGTACCAGAAAAACTGCAAAACTTATTAGATTTCGTCAATAAGTATAAAAAAGATGAGACCTTATCCATCGAAGGCGTACGCAAATCGGCAGCATCACTTATGTTATATGCCGGTAGCGAGGTTGATATTGCCTCTGTGCGTGATTTCGCAGTGAAGGTCGATGGGCGTGAGGTTAATGTGCGTTTGTACCATCCAAATCCTAAAGAACATTTACCTATTGTGATTTATATTCATGGTGGCGGCTTTGTATCCGGAACGCTGGACTCATTTGACGCACCATGCAGGCACCTGTCTCATACAACCCATCGTGTGGTGTTAGCCATTGATTATCGTTTAGCACCTGAAAGTCCATATCCAGCAGGGTTTAATGATGTCTATCAGGTAGCTAAATGGGCGTATGAGCATGCTGCTGATATTAAGGCAGATCATAACGATTTTACGATGATTGGTGATAGCTCGGGAGGCAACTACACCGCGCTTTGTGTTGAGAAATCCATTCAAACAGGTGAGTTTATAGTAAGCAATCAGGTATTAATCTATCCGACAACTGATTTAACACATAATACAGAATCAATGCGTGAGTTTAGTCAAGGGTATTTGTTAGAGTCACGTCAAGTTAATTGGTATAACTCACAGTATCGCCCTAAAGATATGAATGGTACTGAGCCCGAGATATCTCCGCTGTACATTGCAGATCTTGAAAAAATGCCACGCACTATGGTGTTTACTGCAGGGTTTGATCCTTTAAGAGATGAGGGCTTACTCTTTGCACAAAGCTTAATGGAAAAAGGGGTTGATACACATCATTATCATTTTGATAATATGATTCACGGGTTTATTAATTTTGGCAAATTGGTGCCACAAGAATGTGAGGTATTATATCAGCGGATTGAACGTTTCTTGAACTCAAAATAAATACTATGACTTCTTAGAGCTTTTTAAATTATCCCATGATTTTTGCCAGCGGTGAATATTGTCTCTTGCGGTGGTATTGAAATAATCACTTGGTGTGATTGCTGCATTTGGTTTTTTAGTAATGGCGGCAGTGGCATGCTTTTGCCCTAAATATAAATCCAATGTTTTGTTAAAGCACATCACCAATGTATTTTGCATATCTGTGCCATAGGATTTAATCACTTGAGCTAAAAACTCATTACTAAACATTTGTCTTGGACTGGTCTCCTCAAGATCATTAATAATCTGCATCAATACACTTCGGGTAATATCTTTGCCACTTTTATTTTCAACTACAACAACATTTTCATGCTCAATAATGAGCTTATGTACACCTTCTGCCGTAATGTAGCAACTGTCCTGTGTATCATATAAGCGCCTATTAGGATACTTCTTAATGAGCCTAACTTCGTTTTTGTCGTATTGCTTCTCCATGAAAAAATTCCCATTATCTAGAAAACTTGCTTGAATCGCAGTGTAACATAAATCATTCATTATCAATATATGGGAAAAGCAAATACACGATGCAAAAAATAATTTATGCTAAATTTCTTGGCTATGACCATATTCCTGCCCACTTTGATTGTGTAAGCGTTGGCTGAGCGTAAGTCGAAGCCTTTATGAAGTATGATTTTCACAAGCTACCCTTCGACTTACGCTCAGGGTACGGTGAGCACTTGTGGGTGAGCATTTAGTCTTAGCCAATTTCTTTTATTTACGAAAGATTTTTGCATGATAGCGCAGAAATATCGTTATTTTAGCGTATTTACGTATATACTATAAGCGTTTTTAGTTAAGGGAAAAGTTTTAGGAGAAACGATGGCAAGTTTAGAGCAAGAAAAACATTCAAGTGGTTTTGAACATGGTCGCATTAAAGTAATCGGTGTTGGCGGCGGCGGAGGTAACGCGGTAGGTTACATGGTCGAGAAAGGCTTACAAGGTGCGCAAATTTATGCGATGAATACCGATAAGCAGGCACTTGATAAGAATGCCGCACCACACAAAGTACAAATTGGTGAGTTTATTTCCAAAGGACTAGGTGCTGGAGCCAATCCTGAGGTTGGTCTTAAAGCTGCGCAAGAAAGCATGCATCATATTGAGGAAGCTATTGCTGATTGTGATATGTTATTCATTACTGCGGGTATGGGTGGTGGTACCGGTACAGGGGCCGCAGGTGTTATTGCCGAAGTTGCAAAGCGTAAAGGTATTGTGACGGTCGGCGTGGTAACGACACCTTTTTCATTTGAAGGGCGTCGTCGTGAAGTTGTTGCCAGACAAGGTATTTCAGCGCTTCAAGAGCATGTCAATTCCTTGATCGTTATTCCTAATGATAAATTACGTAAATCATTGGGGGACAGAACAACCTTAATGGAAGCTTTCCACGCTGCCAATGATGTACTTTTTAATGCGATGTCATCAATGACTGGGATTATTCGCACGCCTGGACATATTAACGTTGACTTTGCCGATGTGAAAACAGTTATGGCGTCCCCTGGTTTGGCAGTCATCGGGACAGGGCACGCCGGTGGTGAAGATCGTATTTTAAAAGCCGTTGATAAGGCAGTTTCTTGTGACTTATTGGAAGATATTGAACTTAAAGATGCCAAAGGTTTATTGGTGTGTGTTACTTCAAGCAATGATATTTCTTTAGGCGAATTTACTGAGCTAGGTGATAAAGTGGCAGAGATTGCCTCTGCTGATGCGCCCGTTATTATCGGAACCTCTATCAAAGAAGATATGGGTGACACTGTTGATATTACGATTATCGCAACCGGCTTTGATGTTGATGTGACGACTGAGCGTTATAACACGATTCGTCAAGTAAAAACACAGACTCAATCTAACCAAAATAGCTTAACCGAAGGGCAAACTTTAGCGCGTAAAGCTAATCCAGATAGCAATTAAGCACCTAAACAATAGTTCCTTGAGAATCTAAAAAAATACCTGATACTATTTGCATAGTAATGAATCAAGAATAAGTTGCGTCAACTATTACCTCTCCCCTTGCGGGAGAGGTCGTGCAGCTTAAGCTGAACGGGTGAGGGGGAGTAATTAAAGCTCAACTTATTTTTGAATTATTACATAGGTACTTAATATCCCTATATCCCTGATAAATTTTTAACAACACGGACTGTTTTGACAATATTGTGCATAATGCGCTTTTAATTGACGATGTATCACCTTATTGCTTGCTGTTCTTGGCAGTTTTTCAATTAAAATAACATCGCTTATTTTAAATAATGGATTTAAACGCGATTTAAGCAATGCTTGCATTTGTGATTTTAACTGACAAAGATCAATTTGCATTGTCGGTACAACATAAATAACGAGTTTAGATATGCCTTCAATTTCATCATTGACTGCCACTGCCGCAAGTTCATAAATATCCTCTAAATTCAAAAGCACTTGCTCAATCTCAGCACTTGAGGTTTTAATCCCACCTAAATTCATGGTGTTATCAGCGCGCCCTAAGGAACGATAATAGCCATTAGTTGAGCGCTTTAATAAATCACCATGTCGACGTAATGGTATATTGTTATAAGACGGCATATCACGATAATATATATCACTGTTATCGGCATTTAATAAGCGGTTGGACAGACCTAATGCACAAGAACTTAATGCAGCCTCGCCAATGCACACAGTATTTTGTGATAAGATATGATGTTTTTCATCTAAAAGCTTAAGCTCAATACCAAAACAAACTTGTGAGAATTGAGAGGGGACATTCGCCTGCAACAGTGTTGAGCTGATATAAGCACCACCAATTTCCGTACCACCACAGTATTCTATAATCGGTTTATAGCCAGCATGTAATGATAGGTAAAACATATCTTCAATATTAGAGGATTCACCGGTGCTGGCAAAGAGCTTAATATGCTGCCAATTAACTTTCTCAAGCACAGCATTAGTGCGCCAAGCATTAACAATGCTTGGAATCACACCCAGTTTGGTAACTTGGGTTTTCTCAATAAACTGGGCGAATTCAAGTGAAGTCGGTAAATCTTCAGTTAATACCATCGTTGCCCGATTTAAAAAAACGGTAAATACAAGCCAGGGTCCCATCATCCAGCCAAGATTTGTTGGCCACGCCCAGATATCTTCTTTGTTCGTATCCATATACAGCTTAGCATCGGTTGCTACTTTAAGTGCTGTACTTTGCTCCCAAATAATAGCTTTTGGTGTGCCCGTTGTGCCCGAGGAGAATAAAATGTTGATAACACCTTGTGCACTCTGTAGATAAGGGTTAAGTATTATATGTATGTTATTTGGCGTTAATAGATCATCAAAGGACATGTCATTAGCACGTAAGTTGATGCCTTGATTTTTAGTGTTTAAACAGATGATTGATGAAACCTGACAATTTATGATCTTTTGATAAAGCTCGAGCGTTTTATTGCCACGAGTAATCACATCTTGTGTTACCACGAGTTTGCAGTTGCTAATATTAAGTCGTTTATTGATCTCACTTTCGGAAAAGCTATCGGCAATCGAGACAACACTGGCACCAAGATAGATAACGGCCAAGTAAGTTGCCACGGCCTCGATATTCATTGGCATAATAATGGCAATGGTATCTTTTGGGCTTAATTGATAATGATGTTTAAGTCCTCTAGCAATTGTAAGAACCCAGTCTTTAAGCTCGGCATAATTTATGGTTTGATGGGTACATTTACCATAACGCATCCCTTTATAAATAATGGCAGGCTTCATGGCAAGATCCTTTTCAACATCAATACAGCAATCAGCAATATTAAAAAAAGCACCCGGCAACCATGTTGGCGTGTAGGGAAATAACGACATATCAAAGCTTGCTGTTGGCCTTTTGCTAAAAGACAAACCCAAGTCAGCAATGGTTTGTCCCCAGAAAGCTTGAGGTGAGTCAATGCTGTATTGATAAAATTGAGAAATATCCGAGAAATTAAGCTGATCAAGCCATTTGCCGAGATAGCTATTGTTCACTGTCTCATTATCAGGTAGCCAAATGGGTTTAAATTCGGTTTCAGCATAACAAAGGTGATATAGCTTATAATGAATATCAAAAGGAATATCGGCTGTTAAATAGCATTGTGTTAGTTGCTGCCATTTTTCTTGAGGTGATAATTTACTAGTAAACAATTGCTTGATAGCACTGGCATGGGGCGCTAATGATGTATTGCATAGAAAACTCAAATCCTTATCCATAACTTGTCCTTTGTTGATCTTTTAAATAATTGAAAATACAAAACAAGAATATTGTAGCTAAAATTAAATTGAAGTAAAAAGGTTCATTCCTGCAAAGTATTCGCTTGACCTTAATCCCAAGATCACAATAGAGTATAGAGGGATGAAAATAGGTGACTTTGATCAGGTAAAAAAGAGATAAAAAAGGAGATATGAATGTTTGAATACCAAAATATTATTTATGCAATTGATGTCAATGATGATGTAGCAAAAGTATTAGATCATTTGGTTGATTATGCTAAAACCAAAAAAGCGAAACTACATGTTGTTACTGTGCACAAAACAGTGTTTGATTATGGCTATGGCGCGGGTGTTTCAGAGAAAACACCTAATCAATTAATCAAGGACCGCTTAACACAGAAGTTTACTGAAGTTACCGCAAATATTGCCAAACACGATCATGTGATTTGTAAAGTAATTGATGCGGACTCTGTGGCAGATGGCATTATTGAATATATTGAAAAACAAAACATCGATCTTTTGATTCTCAATGGACATCACCATGGCGTTTTTGGGCGCATGGGCTCAGTGGCAAGCAAGATCTCTAATAATGCACCGTGTGATGTGGTCATTCTGAAAAATGCTTGATGCAAAAAATGCACAAAGTCAATTAAATGGCGATAAAGATATAAGTCATTACCTTAGTTTATTAAATCAAATCGATAACAAAACAATCGTTATTACGGCTAATACTCGCTTAAAAGATCATCTAACGACAATGTATTTAGACTATGCACGCAATCAGCAGCAATATGTTGTGTTGGGCGATGTTTTTATGAGCTTTGATGGATTTGTTGATGCGCTATATGCTAATGCACAAATGATAGATCCCTCATTACCAAATCTGATCAGCGATGATGAAGCACGATTTTTGTTATTAAGCTTTCTTAAGGAAGATACAGATGTCTTTATGCCTAATGCGCAACAGGCTAAGCTTGTACTTAGTGCGTGGCAACTGTTACAGCAATGGAATTTGAGTACACAGGCGCTTGAGAATGAAACAGACAATAAGAATGTTCGTTTGTTTTTACGCTGGATCGAGCGCTATCAAAACACCTTAACTGAAAATAACTGGATAGATAAGTCACGCCTGATTACAGCGCTTTTGGCAAAGCATGAGATATTAGCTAAGACGTTCGCGTATTTAGATTATCATAAAATTATGCTTATCGGTTTTGATACTGTGACACCGCAAATGGACGTCTTGTTTGCGCACTGTGACTCTGAGCTTAATTTTACGATAGATGATTGGACTTTAGCGGATACAAAAAGCGAGGTTCAAATAACCGAATACCTTGAGGATCAACTAGAGATTCAAAAAGTTGCCAAAGCTGTGTTTGAATTAAGCCAAAGCGATCCACAAGCAACAATTGGTGTGATTGTGCCCGATTTACAGACACAATTTAGTGCTTTGGTTGATGCTTTTGATCAGTATTTTATTGCAACTAAAATGAAGCAAAACCCCTTGTTAGATAACAGTTCTCGTGAATATACCATATCAGGTGGCGAAAGCTTATTGTGTCAAGGCATTGTTTATCAGCTGATGCTATGGCTTAAGATGAGTAAAACGCTAAGCTATGATGAGATTAAGTTGATGCTAAGCTCGAGCTATCTTAAAGGGCATGATGATTACAAAGCACAAAGATATCAAAAGCTACAGGTACTTAAATCGAAAGTACCTGAATCCATTGAATTTGCTAAGTTGATTAAGCTTAAGTTATTTATCGATGATTGTGATCCAATTTTATTGGAAGTGATCACACAGATGTTGCATTTTCATAAATCGCATAGGCAAGAGGGTAAAATCACGGCTTTTGCTTTTATTGAGAAATTAAAACAAGCGTTGGCAATACTTGGGTATCTTGATCATTGCAAGCTTACCAGTATAGAACATCAGACGTTGACACAGTTTTATAAGCTACTTAATAAGCTCATTATGTTAACGCGTTTAGAGATTAAACTTGAATTTAATCAGTGGTTGGTTGAGCTACAAACCTTAGCCAGTAACACACTTTTTCAAACTGAAACGACAACGAATCCACGCGTGCATATTCTAGGGATGCTTGAGGCAACCGAAGTTTACTTTGATCACTTGTTTGTGATACGCATGAATGATAGTAACTGGCCAAGTCTTGCCAATATGAATCCTTATTTGCCTTTGTCATTGCAAAGATCACAATCGATGCCGCATTCCAGTGTTGAGCGTGAGCTTCAATTTGCCAAAACCATTACCAAGCGTTTAACAAAGCAGGCGAAACATATTCATTTTAGCTATGCATTATTAAATGATGAAAAAATACAAATGTGCTCACCTTTACTGATGGGGCTAGCTGCAATTGATTATGATCACACAAAAATTAATCACAAAAAGAGTAATGAAGTGCAATTTGATGTGTTTGAGGATAGCTCATTGTCAGCCATGACAACTGAAGCCTGTCAAAAACTCAAGGGTGGTTCGCAAGTTTTTAAAAACTTTGCGGAATGTCCGTATCGCGCAGCATTGATTCATCGTTTGCATCTAGATGCTGATAAAGCGCATAAGCCAATATTATCAGCGCTTGAGAAGGGTGTGATTATCCATCATGTACTAGAGCAGATTTGGCGCGAATTAAAAACATCTGACAACTTAATTAATATGCCAAAAGATGCGCTGATTGAAAAAGTAGCGCAACATGTCCAATCAGCATTAAATAGGCATGTGGCATTAATCAATATGCTGCCGCAACTTATCAAAGAAGTTGAGATTGTGCGTCTGCAAGAGGTCATCATACAGTGGCTTGACTATGAGAAATCACGACAAGCGTCATTTGAGGTCTTAGCACTTGAGAAAGAACTCAAATGCATGATTGCAGGCGTGACACTTAAGCTACGGTTAGATCGAGTCGATAGATTGTTGGATAATCATACGGTAGTCATTGATTATAAAACCTCTAAAAGTTACCAAATTAGCGATTTGCTCAAATCACCGATTACCGAATCTCAACTGCCATTATATGCCATCTATGAAAATGCTGATGCCGTGGCAGTTGCGACGGTAAATGGTGCGAAGATTGGTTTGCAAAGTATCTCAAGCATTGACGATTGGATACAAGAAGGCGAACCTAAAGCTTATCCAGCAAAAAAAGGCAATAAAATAGCTGATGATGCACCACAAAATTACACGGCATTAAAATACTATTGGCAAGTCCAACTTGATGAACAAATGTCGAGTTTTGTCGCAGGTGAGTCGATGCTAACGCCTTCAGCGGCTAGTTGTCAGTATTGTGAATTTGCGATTGTTTGTCGCATGAGTTATTTCTAGTCATCTTTAGTCATCAAGAATAAAACCTGTGATTCTTTATTCATTTGTATACTAAATGTGCACATATTCTTTTGACTTGAAGAGGAGCATATTATGAATACAAATAAGTTGTTATCACCTGTTAAGTTTTTTAAAATGTCACACCTATCGCGATATTTAGGCTTTGGCTAATTATTTTGTTTTTCGCCGACATTTGCCGATATCTTACAGCTTGAAAAGGGCAGTTATACCGATAGTTTGCATAATAGAGTGGATATTATCAGTGGCAAGCCATTTACTGCATTAAATGCGATACCAAAAGTCTCAGAAAAGCTCAGCGCACCCTATCCAACAACGGATTGGTGGTCGTCACTGATTTGGAGTTTTAATAATCAAAACATGTTTTCAGAGGCGATGTTTCCGCATCCATTAAGTGTCAAAACAAATGCCAAAGGGTTAGAGATTGGCTATCCACAAGAGCCACGTGTTTATTCGCATGAATGGCAGGGCAAAATACTACAACGCAATTCAGGTTATCAATACCCGCATTTTGCTGATATGACCGTCGGCTACATATAGATGGTTATCAATGGACTTGGCAGGGTAGTAATATTGACGTGATGAAATCAGTGCAGTTTACCGTACACGATATGCATGTTGGGCAATTTAGCTCATCAGAGTATTCATTAGCGCCATTGAAAGTGGATTCAGCAACGGATACAACAGAATCTGCAAGTGACTCCTCTAACAACAGCAATCATAGAGATGATGAGCGTATTGAAGTGAATGAAGAACGCTTTAACTTATTGGCAGCTATCAATCCGTCTAGTGGGACATTTAATATCATGTTTAATGCTCAACAAGAACGTGCTTATGTGATTATTCATTATGTAGACAAACAAGGTATTTCACAAAATAGACACCTTATTCGACAAGGCAATAATCAATGGCAATTAGCTGCTAACAGTTTTGATCGAAACAAAGGCTTCTCTTTAACGATTGACGACCCAAGTGGGCAATTTTCAACAAAGAGGTATTTTTTCTAAGCATACTGCCCAATTCGCCAGCGACGCGAGAGGAAGTTGTCTATATTAAGTTTCTTTTTAAGAAAATTTTGATTTTGCGCCAACATCGGTGTTGGCTCGGGGTGGTGAAAATGAAAGTTATACTTGCGAGCGATACGTCGTAAATTACTGACACTACAATCGAGTAATTTGGCTATATCATGGGTTTCCATCTTACGTTGCATGCACTGTTGAAAAAACTCTAAAATCGAGCAGTGATAAAGGTTAGTAATTTTTTCTTCAACGGTGATTTTCTTCATTAATTTTCTCCCTATGCGTTCGTCCTTATATTTGTCTTGTCATTGCGACTTAACAAAATATTACAATTCACGTGTCCTAATTAAGCATCCTGCTTCGGTAAATAAGCTAAAATTGAACATGGTGCTTATTAGTTGCCAGTTACTTTAATATAAATTCTTAGCGATTGGCTAGCACAAAGTGTAAAAAAATTGCAAATTTAGCAATTTGATGCTTAACTCACCAAGGTATACATATTGATACAAGCTATTAACAAAGGAGATAGTTTATGGATAGCGATAAAAAATCACTAAAATTTCAGTCTGAAAAAGTGAAGTCATTGGATTTAAAAGGGCGTATTACACCTGTTGTATTGAGTTTGTTTCTTGTGCTTGGGATTGCTGCCACGCAAAAAATAAATGCAGCAGCGGCACCAACTACAACTGACAGTAAAGCATTAACAACACTCACGCAAAGCACTAATAGTATTACCGTTGAAGAAGTTGAAAAAGCACAATCTCAATGGGCAGCAGGAATTGTCGCAATAGGAGAGGCTTATACCAACAAAAAAAACTACAAGAAAGTGGCGCGAAAAATAATCAATAAGCTCTATGCTTATAATTATGAAAAAGGTGTGGTGATGTTTAAACCGACTAAAGCAAAGGATATTCCATTTAGACCAACGAAGGAATCCGCACTTTCTTACTTTGTTGGTGGCAACAAAAAATTTAAAGAAGATAAAGGCTTTGCGCTTCAGCCATGGGCAAAAGTGGTTTTCCACAATGATGAGATGTATTTCCATGGTGATATGGCGATTGCGATGGGTACGTATGACTTTACCGATGATGAGGGTGAAGTGACAACCGTTGAATATACCTTCGCTTACGTTAAAATGCCAAATGGTCAGCTAAAAATTGTCTTACATCATTCTTCTGCACCATTTTCAGATTGATTTATCGCCTAAGACTAAATATTCACCCACAAGTACTTACCGTACCCTGAGCGTAAGTCGAAGCGATGCACTGAGCATCAGTCGAAGTGGGTAAGCTTGGAAAAGTCACACTTCATAGAGGCTTCGACTTACGCTCAGCCAACGCTTACACAATCAAAGTGGGCAGGAATATGGTTGTAGCCGATTTATCCTATAATCAATAAACTCGCAAACTGTCTATATTCACTTACATGTCAGCGTGGTGCTGTTATAATGCCACCACTGTTTTAGATCGATTTATCTCACCTTTATGCAAGCAAATACAGCTTCAGAACGCAAGTCAGCACGTGCTTGGTTAAAATCGCGTGCTCATCCTGCTAAAAAATGGGGACAACTCACCATTCTAGTGAGTTTCTTAAGTGGCTTGTTACTTATTGGACAGCTTTATCTGTTGGCGCATATTTGTTATGCCGCTTATATTGAAAAACTCTCAAATATTGAATTGATTAGCTACTTTGTTGCTATTATTGCTATTGTGTTTATGCGGGCAGGCCTTTCTTGGCTTAAGGAAATAGTGAGCTTTAAGGCTGCGGCTAAAGTGAAAGAGCAGTTAAGAGACGATGTTATTGCGCATATTAATCAATTGGGGCCTGTGAAATCAGGTGAGTTAAGTAGTGGTGATTTAATCAGTGCAGCAATGGAGCAAGTGGAAGGCTTAAATAATTTCTTAATGTATTTCTTGCCACAAATGACCTTAGCAGGACTTATGCCACTGGCGATTTTAATCTTTATTTTTCCACAAAGTATTGTTTGTGGCATTATTTTGTTGGTGTGTGCACCGTTAATCCCACTTTTTATGATGCTGGTTGGTTGGGGCGCTGAAAGTGAAAACCAAAAACATTTTCAAACCTTAGCGCGAATGAGTAGTGCCTTTTTAGACACACTGCATGGTTTAACGACTTTACGTTTGTTTAATCGTGCTGAAAGTCATGCGCAAAAAATCTTTGAATACTCTGATGATTATCGCATCAAAACGATGAAAGTATTGCGTATTGCCTTTTTGTCATCGGCAGTCCTTGAGGTGTTTTCCGCCGCATCAATTGCACTAGTAGCTATTTATCTGGGTATGGGTTTTATCAATAGTGCCAATGTACATACAGTGTGGTGGTCTTTTGAAAATATGACCTTGCAAGGTGGTTTGTTTATTTTGCTATTGGCACCTGAATTTTTCTTGCCTCTTCGTGAGTTAAGTACGCATTATCATGCAAAAACTGAAGCGATGGGGGCAGCACTTGAATTGCAAAAAATATTTGCTTTATCAAAACATGAAGATGTACAAGGCGAGAATGGTGAGCAAGCTAAAGAACGTGGAAAAGATGGAAAGATTAATCAAGTCAGCTTGATACAAGACTTACCAATGATTGAATCAATTCAATTTAATCATTTAAGTTTTTGTTATGCCAATAAACATAAAAATGCACTGACAAATATATGCTTTGAAATTAAGCATAAGCAAAAAGTTGCAATTGTAGGCGCCAGTGGTGCCGGTAAAACGACTATTTTAAATTTACTTATGCAATTTATGCATGCAAAAGATGAAGGCATTACGATCAATCATGATTTACCACTTAATCGCATTGATGAAAAGCTTTGGCTTAGTAGAATCAGTTGGCTTGGACAAAATGCAGGTCTCTTTAAAGGCAGCATTCGCTATAATTTACAACTAGCTGATGCTAATGCTCAAGATGATGCATTATGGCATGCGTTAAAATTGGCACAATTAGATCAAGAAGTGAATGCATTCCCCGATAAATTAGCAACTGAAATCGGTGAGCAAAGTATAGGCTTATCCGGAGGGCAGGCACAGCGTTTGGCATTAGCACGCGCCTATCTTAAGCCTTGTGAGTTACTCTTGTTAGATGAGCCTACAGCAAGTTTGGATAAAGACAATGAGCGTCTTATTATGCATAGCTTATTAAACAATTGGCAAAATAAAACGGTGATCCTGTTGACGCATCGCTTACAGTTCTTGAGTGAAATGGATCATATTATCGTCATGGATGAAGGACACATCGTACAACAAGGGTGCTTGGAGGAATTGTTGCAAGATCAGTCAAGTTACTTTTATGCGTTATATCGTCACCAAATCTTAGAAGGAGAAGTTGCATGCGCGCATTAATTCCTTTTTTAAGTATTTTTAAGCATCAAGCAAAATGGATGTTTATTGGTACATTTCTTGCATTTTTAGCGATTTTAGCCAGTATCGGTTTATTGTCTTTATCTGGTTGGTTTATTTCATCAACAGGATTTGTGGCTATTTCAAGTTACGCAATTGCCAGTCAATTTAATTATTTTTATCCTTCCGCTGGCGTGCGTGCCTTTTCATTGATGCGTATTTTAACGCGCTATGGTGAGCGTGTTGTCACACATGAGGCAACGTTTAAGCTACTAACCGATATTCGGGTATGGGTTTATAACAGGCTTGTGCCCTTGGCGCCAACACATTTAGCACAATATAAAAGTGGTGACTTACTAAATCGCTTAGTGAATGATGTCAATAGTCTGGATAACCTATATATTCGGATTATCTCGCCAAGTTGTGTGCTGTTTTTATCGATATTACTGATTGGTGTATTTTTTAGCTTTTTAAGTATTCCTTTAGCATTAATGACCATGGGCTTTGCTTTTGTTGCAGGGTTTTGTATCCCTGTTGTTGGTGGCAAATTATCTGCTCATACCGCAAAAACGCTAGCACAAGAGTCTGCGGATTTAAAAACATCAATAACTGAGCATGTGCAATATTTAGCAGAGCTTAAAGTCTTTGCCGCAGAAGATAAGCATGCAGAGATAATTAATATGCAAAATAAAGCGCTTATTACAACGCAACAAAAAATGAGTCATTATACTGGGCTTAATGCAGCCCTTATGACCTTGTTCTTGGGTGCTACACTCTGGTGTGGTGTATGGCTAATGGTCGGACTTGTTCATCAAGGTCTGATAAGTGGTGCTTTTATTGCCCTAGTTGCTTTAGGTATTATGGGCTTATTTGAGGCGATTATGCCTTTACCTGTGGCTTATCAGTATTTGGGGCGTACGCTGTCTTCAGCTAAGAGACTATTAAATATTATTGAGCAAAAACCGGCAAAATTATTTTTTAATGATGACAACAGCGAGCAACTAAATAGTCCAAAACTGAATAACATTTCTTTTGAGAATATTTCTTTTAGCTATCCAGGACGCAATAAGCTTGTCTATGAGCATTTTAATCTTGAGATTGCAGCCAATGAAAAGCTTGCTATTGTAGGCGCTACAGGTTGTGGTAAGTCAACGATTGTTTCCTTGTTGGCAAGGTTTTATGCGCCATCAGCAGGCAACATATTAATAGGTGGTGTTAATATTGCACAATTTACCGAGTCACAACTGCGTGAGCAAATAACGATTATCGGTCAGCATGCACATATTTTTAATGGTAGTATCCGTGATAATCTGTTAATCGCAAATCCTCAGGCAACTGATGAGATGTTATGGCATGCTTTACATGTTGTTGATTTAAAAAACTTTGCCTTGGCGTTGCCATGTCAGTTAGACAGTTGGACGGGGGAGTATGGCAAGCATCTTTCAAAGGGTCAGCAAAAGCGTTTATCATTAGCGCGTGCGGTATTATCTCAAACACCTATTTTGATTTTGGATGAACCGACAGAAGGTTTAGATAAGGTCATTGAAAGAAAGGTGATTGATAACTTACAAGCAGTGTTTAAAGATAAAACGGTGATCATCATTACGCATAACGACACGTTGCTTAGTAGTGTTGACAGGGTGCTACGCATAACACAATAAAAAATGAAGTATTGCATTGCAATATAAAGTCATGATTTCATTCGACAATAAGCGTGGTGCTCACTACAATATCTACAATTTCATAAGGAAACAGTAAGACGATCATAAGATGAAAAAATGTGGATTTGTCGCCATCATTGGGCGACCAAATGTTGGAAAGTCAACGCTTTTAAATCATATCCTAAAATATAAAATCAGTATCACAAGTCGTAAACCACAAACAACACGCCATCAAATTACCGGCATTAAAACCATTGAAAACACACAATTTATCTATGTCGACACGCCTGGGCTTCATCAAGATGAGCCACGTGCGATTAATCGTATGATGAATAAACAAGCAAGTAGTGTAATTAATGATGTTGATGTCATTTTATTTGTCGTTGAGGTTGGTAAATGGACAACGGCTGAAGAGTGGATATTACAAAAAATTGAGTCGGTCAAAGTACCCGTAATCTTAGTGATTAACAAGGTTGATCAATTAAATAACCGTCAAGAAGCAGTCGAGTTTACTGATGAGATCAAACAGAAATATCCCTTTGCCGCAAGTTTTCTTATTTCTGCCAAACAGGGGCATTTAATCAATGAACTAGAAGCTAAAATTGAAAGTTACTTGCCGGAAAGTGAGCACTTTTTTTATGCTGAAGATCAGGTTACTGATCGCACTGAGCGATTTATGATGGCGGAAATTATTCGTGAGAAATTAATGCGTACACTGGGTCAAGAGGTACCATATCAATTAACCGTTGAGATTAACAAAAGCAAATTTGATGAAGCACGGCAAATTATGGACGTTTACGCAACAATCTTTGTTGAGCGCTCTGGTCAAAAAGCAATGGTTATCGGTGCCAAAGGGCAGAAACTCAAAAAGATCGGTAGTGAAGCTCGTCAAGATATGGAGTTTATGCTTGGAAAAAAAGTGTTTTTACAACTATGGGTTAAAGTTAAAGAAGGTTGGTCAGATGATGATCGCGCGCTTAAATCATTGGGTTATGATTTTTAGGTTTTTTAGGTTTTTTACGACTGGAGCTATTGTCAATGATTGAACAAACAACAGAAATTTCAAATAAAACCGAAACAGATAGTCAAAATAAAATACCAACATCAAAAAATGCAGGGGCAAAAGCATGGAAGAAGTATGTTATTTTAGGTGTTGTTATTTTGCTTTGTGTGATCGGATTTTATGCTTATGTAAAATATACCGAAATTTATCCATCAACCGATGATGCTTATGTCAATGCTGATGTTATTCATATGTCAGCGCAAGTCACAGGTAAACTTGATAAGTTATATATCAGTAATAATCAAGCGGTGAAAAAAGGCGAGCTGTTATTTACAATTGAGCCGCAAAGCTTTGAGTATGAGCTTGCTAAAGCCAAAGCAGATTTGACATTGGCAGAAGTGGAAGTTGCTGCGATTAAAGACTCGATTAACCTACAAGAAGCCAAGCTAAAACAGGCACAAGCACAAAAATTTGTCGCAGAACAAAAAGAAGCACGCATTGCCAAGCTTGCTGTTCAAGCAATGGTTTCAAAAGAAGATGCCGATGAGGCTAAAGGCGATCTTGAAGTGGCCAATGCCAATGTTAATGCCGCATTAGCTAGCATTGCCCAAGAGCAAAAACAATTAACATTGCAAAAATCAAAAATTGCTGCAGCTAAAGCAGATGTATCAACGGCGTCATTAAACTTAAGTTATACTAAGGTTTATGCGCCAGCATCAGGATTTGTGACGAACTTTACGTTGCGTCCAGGCTCACTGATCACACAAAATCAAAATCTATTTGTGCTAGTGAGTAATGAATCCTATTGGTTGGATGCTAACTTCAAAGAAACGCAAATGTCACGGATGAAAGTCGGACAAAAAGCATCCGTCATCCTTGATATGTATCCGAATGTGACATTGCATGGCACGATTCAAAGTATTAGTGAAGGAAGTGGCAGTGTATTTTCTTTATTGCCTCCTGAGAATGCATCAGGTAACTGGGTCAAAGTAGTACAGCGCTTTCCTGTAAAAGTTGTCCTTAATCAGAGTGAAGTTAACAAAGTGCCGAGTCTGCGCGTTGGCGCATCAGCAACCGTTGAGGTTGATACTAATTCTTAGATTATTCTAACTCGCTTTGTAAAACGGGTTGTATTCTATTGGCGTTAAGCATACTGTTTAGTTTTTTCATCATCAGTGAGAAAATGATCGCAACAATAAAAGCAACTGCTGTCATGACTAAGAATATCTTGGCGTACATTGGGTTGGTTGCAGCAGCAGTAATGTTTTGCGCGTGCTCAGTACCACTTAACGCAAAGTTCGATACAGGTCCTGCTAAGTTAATCCCAAAGGCAATATTGATAAATAAATAACCCGTGAATAAACCTTGATGCTTGGGCTCAATCATCTCTCCTGCCATAGCATAATTCACAGCATTAACATGAATTTCACCCGCTGAAACGATTAAAAGTAGCAAAATAGGAAAGAGTACATTAACCAGGTGTGCTTTATCTGCAAGAAATATGCCTAAAGGGATCATTAAAAAAGCGATAACATACATGCTTAAGCCGCGCGCTACTAATGAGCCGGGTTGATAAGGGTTATTTGCTTGCTGACGTTTTTTCATCATGCCTGCTAAGATAAAGCCAAAGATAATAACCCCAAGGCTTTCAAAAAGATTGACAGTAGCAGGTTGCATCGGAATACCAAAAAGAGATTTTGAGGTATTGAATTCAACAAAGTTTTCTAAAGCTGTTGATTGTAATCCTTGAACGAAAGCAAACGCCATACTCGCCGAGCTTAAAATAAGATAGGCATAAATTCTTGTGCGATAATTGCTTTGCTGTTTTAGTGCAAAATAGACCATGTAAATCAATGCCGCAATAAAGGCAATATAAATAAGTTTGGAGCCAACATCAGGATGATGCATCAAGTAATAAGCAAACAGTAAACAGGCAATGACAATTAAAGGCGCAATATAAAAACGCTTTGTATTGAAGGCAAATGAAGTAACGTAATACGTATCTTTGTCATTAACATTTTTCCAATTCACAAGATGAAGCTGAAGTTTAGAGTTTTAAACATTGAATTATGAATCAGTCGATCTAATTGCTAGCTCATGCAATTGAGCTTTTAAGC
>NZ_JBQAJM010000031.1:0-25111 GCF_052030685.1 Cysteiniphilum sp. 19S12-1 | reverse complement strand
GTAAGAAAGCAGCCTGGGGAAATCAGACTTTAAGCACTATTTTGGCTCAAGGTTTTTAGATGGGACAGCCGTGACCATTTGTTGGTGATTTAAGGATTCAGAGTGATTAAATATGAAGTAACACTTTATGTTAGTAAGGAAATTTATACTGTATTTTTTCAATGGTTAAAGCATCATGCTGCCGAGATGTTGAAATATAAAGGATTTATCAGTGCAAAATTGTATCAGCAACTTGAGTGTGAAGATAATAACAAGGTATTCGTTGCCTGTTATAAACTTGAAACGCTAGAACATTTAAATGACTATTTGAAAAATCATGCACAGGCTATGCGTGAAGACGGCGTACGAAGGTTTGGAGATAAATTTAGCGCAACAAGACGAGTTTTAGCTTTAGAAGAAGCGTTAATTACTCATGCCCCACTTATTTAAAGGAGATGATTTTGTCATGGTATTTGTTGAGCTCACCAATTAATACAAAAGACCCAAAAACAATAACAAGATCATCAGTATGCGCATTTGCTGTGATGTAATCAAATGCAGCAAAAGCGTTATCAAAGAACATACTATTACTTGGAAAGAGTGTCTTTTTATAGCCATTAGTTAATGGCGTAAAGCGCGGATCAATTGTGTTTAAATCAGGAATAAGCCAGTGATCGATCAGATCATGTCCGCATTGTATGATGTTTACTATATCTTTATGTTGATTGGCGCTAAAAATAGCAAGCACGCGTGTTTTAGGTGTTTGTGTTAATAAGGATTTAATCTGATTGAAAAAGTGTTCTACAGCCTGTGGGTTATGCGCAACATCGGCAATGATTAGTGGTTTATATTGGATTGTCTGAAAGCGCCCAGCAATGCGATAAGCCGCTAAGTCATTAGGTAGTAAGAGCTTGCTGTCTAAGTGCTCAATGGCAGTTAATGCACAGTTAATGCTATTAGGATGAATAAAAGCATTATTTATATTCGAGTTATGCTCAGCGTAGATAACTTTAGCATTTATTTGAGTTAAGTAGCCCAAGGCATTTTTAGGAAGATTGTTACCAAGAATGATTGGTTTATGTGCTCTGGCAATATGTACTTTTTCAAGTGCGATTTCTTCTATTGTGTTACCAAGCATTTCACAATGATCTAATGCAACAGTGGTAATGATGGCAATATCTGCATCAAATAGATTGGCAGGATCCAATCTGCCGCCAACACCAACCTCAAGAATTACCCATTGTGGTTTTCGAGCTTGAATATAAATCCATGTGCTGACAAAGCTAATAAAGTGATAATGCAGTTTGATTTCAAGTTTTAAACATAGTGCATAAATTTGTTGTAAGTAATCCAGTAGGTCGTGATCATTAATGGGTTGTTGGTTGTAACTGATGCGCTCGTTAAAAAAACGAATATGTGGTGAGGTATGACACATATGATCAACAGCGTTATGCTGCAAAATATGTGACAAAATGGCAACGGTTGAGCCTTTGCCATTGGTGCCTGTTATGGTCATAATATGTGGCACATAGCTGATATTTAAGTGTTTAAAAAAAAGCCTTAAATCATTGAGTGTTGCTTGCGGAAAATCCAAAGAAGTAATTTGATCAATAGTTTGTTCAATGCGATGATAAAATTGAGCACCTAAAACCCAGTTGCGCACGCTTAACCTGCATGTGTATGCTGCGTTGGCAGCAATTTATCCAACAGTTGAGCAATATCTTGTGGTAAGTGATGACGGTGAACAATGCGATCAACCATGCCTTTTTCAAGCAAGAATTCACTGCGTTGGAAGCCTTCAGGCAGTTTCTCACGCACGGTTTGCTCGATGACTCGGGGACCGGCAAAACCAATGAGTGCATTAGGCTCAGCAATATGGATATCACCAAGCATTGCCAAAGAGGCAGAAACGCCACCAGTGGTTGGATCAGTTAATACGACGATATATGGCAGCTTATGTGCGGCTAATTTGGCAAGGGCTGCACTTGTTTTTGCCATTTGCATTAATGAAAAAAGTGACTCTTGCATGCGCGCACCACCGCTGGCAGTAAAGCAAATAAGTGGTTGTTTCTTTTCAATGGCAAGATCAACAGCACGTACAAATTTCTCACCAACAACGGAACCCATCGAACCGCCTAAGAAGCTAAAATCAAAAATAGCAGCAACAGCAGCTTTACCTTGAACTAAACCTTCAAACACTAAAAGGGCATCATTCTCTTTGGTTTTCTTTTGTGCTGCAGATAAGCGATCTTTATAGGATTTAGTGTCTTTGAATTTTAAAACATCTTTGGGTTTAACCTCATTGAAATACTCAACGGCAGTATCTTTATCAAAAAAATAGCTGGCACGTTGACGTGCATTTAGACGCATATGATGTTCGCAGTTAGAGCAAACGAGCATGTTTTCAACCAAATCGGGTAAATATAAAACGGCATTACAAGAAGGGCACTTGTGCCATACGCCTTCAGGCAACTCTTTCTTTTGTGAATCTGAGCCTAATTGTGGAATAATTTTCGTTAGCCAACTCATGGTGTGGTTTATTACCTTGATGCTTACACATAACGCATCATTTTATACTACAGTCATGCGAATTTACCAGTGTTTATTTAGTTTGAGGGTGGTTTTCTGTTACACTAGTGCCTCATTTTAGTATTTAGTTATAGAAAATATGAATAAAGCAAATAATCAATCAAAAAAGATCGTTCTAACAGGTATTACGCCATCAGGTACGCCGCATATTGGTAATTATATTGGTGCGATTAAACCTGCCCTTGAGATGGCAAAAAATCCTCAGTTTAATGCCTACTTTTTTATTGCCGATTATCACTCGCTCATTAAATTATGGGATAGTAAATTAAGACAGCAATATATCTATGAAATTGCAGCCACTTGGTTAGCTTTGGGGCTTGATCCGGAGCAAGTCATGTTTTATCGGCAGTCAGATATTCCTGAGATTATGGAGCTTAATTGGATTCTCACGTCAGTGACTGCCAAGGGGCTTTTAAATCGTGCGCATGCCTATAAGGCAGCAGTAGATACCAATATTGCTGAAGGTGAAACAGATGAAGAAGCAGGGATTACCATGGGGCTTTTCAATTACCCAATGTTGATGGCAGCGGATATTATTATGTTTAATGCGGATTTGGTGCCTGTTGGTAAAGACCAGATTCAGCATATTGAAATCGCGCGTGATATTGCTAATCGTTTAAACCATATCTATAAGTGCAATTTGCTTAAGGCACCGCAAGCAATGGTTGATCAAGAAACGCAAACCATTCCAGGTTTGGATGGGCGCAAGATGTCCAAAAGTTATAACAATACGATTCAGTTATTTGCACCAAGCAAGCAGTTAAGAAAACAAGTGATGAAGATCGTGACCAATTCACAATTGCCTGAAGAGCCAAAAGACACAACAGCGTGTACGGTGTTTGCATTGTATAAGCATTTTGCCAATGAATCTGAAGTGCTAGCATTAGCAGAACGTTATAAACAAGGTATTGGTTGGGGTGAGGCCAAACAAACATTATTTGAGAAGATGGATGAAGTATTGACGCCAATGCGCGAGAAGTATGACTATTTTTTAGCGAATAAGCATATTATTGATGAGCATTTAGCGCATGGTGCTAACAAAGCGCGTATTGAGGCAAAACAGTTACTGGACAAACTTAAGCAACAAATTGGTATGTGACTTACGATGCATTGTATTATTGCAAACTTTGGTGATGATAGTATTGCACTGATTCAGCATGCGTATGAGCTTGGGTTGGAAGATGTCGTTGTCTTGTCCGTTGATACCGGTTGGCAGGCGAGTGCCTGGCAAGCGCGTGTTGATAGCGCAAGGTCATGGGTTCAATCACTAGGCTTTCAATCAGTTCATTTGAAACCTGAGCATGATTTTAGCGCGCTTGTTAAAGCACGCAAGCAATTTCCATCACAACAGTTTCATTGGTGCGCAGGCTTTCTAAAGGGTATGGCAATTTTAAACTGGCTTGAGACGCATGATGAAGATCTTGAAGCCGTTGTGCTATTAGCAAATCGTCGCACGATGAGCAAAGCGCAAGCTGATTTGCCCGATGGCATTCTTGAATCTGAACGTTATGATGATCGAGAAGTACGTTATCTATTAGCTGATTGCGATGAAGATAGGCGTAATAGATTAATTGCTAAAACACCCTTTAAAATACCATTAAATCATCGATCCCTCGAGTGTCAGCCATGCATCCATTTAACTAAAAGAGATGTTGTCACTTTGTCAGCAGACGATATCAAACGCATGCTTGATCTCGAGCATGAGATTGAGCAGCCGATGTTTGATAAAAACTTTGTTGAGTATTTAAAGATGCTAGAAAAAAGCACAAACTATTATGATGAGTTTGCCAAGACTTGTAGTTGGGATTATGGCTGCGGGTTATAGTTTTACCATGCAGGAATTGCGGCATCATCAGGGTATAATTTCTCAGCAAGCTTTGCTACTTGTGGTGATTGATACGCTTTGACAAATTTTAGTAATAATGGATTATTTTTGTCATTATCGCGAACAACAATAATATTGGCAAAAGGAGAGTCTTTTGGCTCAACAAACAAGGCTTGTTTTAAGGTCAGATGTGCTTTAGGTAAAAAGTCATTATTAATCACTGCAAGGGTGACGCTATCTAGATTGTTAGGAATCTGATCTGCTTGTAGTGGAATGATTTGTAATTTAAGTGGATTATTAACGATGTCGTTTAATGTTGCCTTCCAAGTGACACCTGATTTTAATTTTATTAAACCAGCATCAGCCAAAATCATCAAAGCGCGCCCACGATTGGTAGGATCATTTGGAATGGCAACTTTAGCACCAATTGGTGTTTCTTTAAGCGATTTAACTTTAGTTGAGAAAATCCCCATCGGATAAATAAATGTCTTACCAATTTCCATGATTTTGTAGCCAAATTCTTTGATTTGGTTTTCTAAAAATGGAATATGTTGGAAAACATTGGCATCAATGTCGCCATTATTAAGTGCGCGATTCGGTAGATTATAATCACCAAAGGAAACAAGCTTAACATTAAGCCCGTATTCATCTTTGGCAACTTCCTGCGCCATTTGCATGATTTTTTGTTGTTCAGGCGATTGGGTATAACCGACGGTAATCATGTTGGTATTTTGACTTGCTTCATAGGTGTTATACGTTACTTGAGCTGCGGATCCTGCTACTAAAATAACGACCAATGCCCAAATGCTGGTGATTTTTTTGCTGCCACTGAGATACTTGCCATAGGATTGGCATAGTTGTACCAAGATGATTAATAGCACAACGCCACCGTAAAGCAGAAAGTAATTACCATTGTTATAGCCTTGGAAGTAGGTTAAGTCGCCTAAGCCTCCACCGCCAACGATACCTGCCATGGCTGAATAGCCAATAAGACCAATTGTCGTCAAGGTCGCAGCGTCCACTAATAACGTTTTGGCTTCAGGTAATAATACCTTAAAGATAATCTGCCACTTGGTGGCACCCATGGCATTAGCAGCTTCAATCAAACCCTTGTCAACTTCTGAGATTGCAGATTCCGCAAGACGTGCGTAGAAAGGTAAAGCAGCAATAGCAAGAGGGACAATCGATGCAGTGGTACCAATGGTCGTACCCACAAGAATCTTGGTCAGCGGATAAAGCAAAATCAGCAAGATAATATAAGGAATGGATCGGGTGACATTGACAATGAAACCGACGACCTGATTAAAAAGGCGTATACCAAGGTTCTTTTGATTGTGGGATAAGTGAAGTAGTACGCCCAAGATTAAACCACCAATAACCGCAATCACTGTTGCGATAAATACCATGTAAATGGTTTGCCATGTGGCAAGTGCTAGATTAGAAAGCATCGATTGCAGCATAACCGATCACCTCAATTTTGATTTGTTGTTGATGTAGAAAGCTTAATGCTTTTTCCCAGTATTCTTTTTCGCCAAGCATATGACAAATGGTGACCCCAACTGATTGTGCTTGAATGCGTTCAATGTTAGCTTGGATAATATTGCAAGCCACTTTGAATTTGCTGTTAAGCTCAGCAATAACCGGAGTGGTAATGCTGTCACCCAAAAAAGTCATTTTAATGACAGGGGTCAGATGTGGTGCTGCATATGGATCTTTATGCAATTTATCTTTTATTTCATCCGGTAGGTTTAAATGCATGCTTTTTTCAGTAAAGCTTTTGGCAATGGCTGTTTTTGGATTTAAAAATAGCTCAGTGACGGTTCCTGTTTCTTGAATCAATCCATCATCGATAATCGCCACCTGATCACATATTTTGCGAATCACATCCATCTCATGGGTGATCAAAATAATCGTCAGATTCAGTTTGTGATTAAGCTCTTTTAAGAGCTGCAATATCTGATCAGTGGTTTCAGGATCAAGAGCAGAGGTTGCCTCATCACACAGCAAAGCCACAGGGTTGCAAGCTAAGGCACGTGCGATAGCGACACGCTGCTTTTGTCCGCCACTTAATTCATCAGGATAGGCTTGTGCTTTTTGCTCCAATCCAACGAGGTTCAATAGCTCATTGACTTTAGTTTGGATTTTGGCTTTGCTGGCATGTTGTAACTCCAGCGGGAAAGCAATGTTATCAAATACCGTACGCGATGATAGTAAGTTAAAATGCTGGAAAATCATGCCGATTTTCTGGCGCGCCTTTCTTAGCTTGTCTTGTGAAAGCTTGGTAATATCTTCATCATTAATAAAAATATGACCTTCCGTTGGCTGTTCCAACAGGTTAATGCAGCGAATAAGCGTACTTTTGCCGGCGCCACTTTTGCCGATAATGCCAAAAATCTCACCATCTTTAATCGAAAGGTTGATATCCTTTAGGGCAATATGGCGAGTATGCTTTGATAGATACTCTTTTTTGAGGTTCTGAATCTCAATCATATTATTGTTTCCACTCTTTAAGTGCAGTAATGCATCAGAAAAAATATAGTAACAATATTTTCTATTGCTCGTAAATCACTTTGCGTAAGTTTCAGTGATTCAATTTAAACTGATGAAAAATAAATTCTTTGATTCGCTTTTAAAGCCCATGTGATAGAATTTTAGCTCTATTCTCTATCATAATGAGTTATTATAATGTTAGTTGCTGCTTTATTAAGTTTACTATTATTGCAATTGTTAGGATTGATGTTGCCAGGGCCTGATTTTTTTATGGTGCTTAGATCATCGATTCGTTATGGACGAAACCCTGCGGTCCTTGTCGCATTGGGTATTGCGACAGGGGTGCTATTTTATGCCACCCTTGTGGTGCTATTATTGGATTATCTGAGTGATAACTTCTTGATTATTGTACATTGGATTGCCTTGTTTGGAGGGTGTTATTTATTGTATATTGCTTATAATTGTTTCAAAGCATCTAAAGGTAAGCATTCATTAGATGCAAATACAGGTGAGATGGTTAAAATATCAAAACATCACCTATGGCTAACCGGTTTTTTGTGCAATTTATCTAACCCTAAAGTGATTGTATTCTTTGTCAGTTTATTGCCACTGTTTGTTTTGAAATCTTCAGCACTTTGGTATCACTTAAGCATATTGGTTGTGATGTTTTTAAGTACGTGGGCTTGGTTTAGTTTTGTTGCTTATGTCATGGGTTCACAGCGCGTTAGAAATGTTTTTGTTAAACACATGGCAAAGCTTGAAATAGTATTCTCAGTGGTTTTAACGATTTTTGCGCTATTTCTTATTTACTCATTTATCGGTGGCTTTTAGGTTCTGTTGCAAACTCATCCGCCTAAAAACATTTGCAACTTGACGATATGCCCATTTTAGGGTATTTTGTGGAAATATAATCAGAAGATAAGATTAACGTGTACGAATTAATTTTACTAAAAGACGCTGAGGAATGGCTTTTTAATTTGCCACTAGATCAGCAAGACGAAATGCTTATTTTGATTCGTATGCTTAGAAAATTAGGTTATGAATTGCAACAGCCTTTTACAAAATCCTTAACAGGTACAAAAGAAAAAATAAAAGAGCTACGTTGTAGACGTTTTGGCAACCGTCTTTATTACATGCATCACAACAATCAAATTTATGTTGGTTTACTTGGTGGTAATAAAGGAAGTCAAAAGCAGAATATTAAGAAAGCAGATAAACAAGCTAAAAAGATTAAAAAAGGCGAGGTTGATTTATGAGAAGCATAGACCAAATAATGCAAGAGAGATTAACAGCAAAGCAAATCAATAGCATAAATAAAGAAGCAGACAAACGCATAGACGAATATTTATTATTGAAGCAGTCAATTGCTAATGAGCTAAATAATTATATCGAAAGCAATCACTTAACTTTTAATGATGTCAAAAAGGGATTAGACACAAGTACATCACAAACGCAAAGAATTTTAAAAGGTGAATCTGGTTTCACATTAGAAACATTAATCAAAGTTGGTCGCTTTCTTGGAAAAAGTCCACGCATTATTTTTGAATAAAAAAATTGAAATAGTACAAGCAAAGTATTTAAGCTCTGTCGCAAACTCAATTGTTGATTGAGTGGTTATATTTAAACTTTAAAATTGGGTAATAGCCAATTTACATTTTGCAATATCTGCTGTTGATGAGATAAGATGTGGTGCCATTGGCTATGGCGTAACACAAATGATAAAAAATTAATGAGGTATGCATGTCACCAGAACATATTGCACTAATTCAACAATGGGGCTATTGGCTTATGTTTGGTGCGGCAATTATCGAAGGTGAAACCTTTTTAATACTAGGTGGCGTAGCTGCTGCGGCGGGCATGCTTGATTTAGGTTGGATTATTATTCTATCAATTATTGGTTGTTTGATTCATGATTGTTTTTTATTTTATTTGGGGCGCTATGTTGGTCCTAAGATTTTAAAGCGTAAACCCAATTGGCAACCGAAGATTGATCGCATTAGTTTGATGATCGATAAATATAACTTCTGGTTGATTCTGGGTTTTCGCTTTGCCTATGGCTTAAGAACGATTATCCCCTTTGCTTTAGGCATGAGCAAGATTAGTAATGTTAAGTTTATGATTTTTGATACCATTGGTGCCATTGTCTGGGTGTTGGTGTTTTTATTAGCAGGGTATTACTTTGGTAATGCACTTGAGATTATCTTGCACAAACTCTCACTCACACATTTAGTTAAAGAGTATTGGCATATTTCAATTATCGTTTTATTCTTGGTTATATTCACGGTGAGCTTTTTAGTGGTAAGGCTAAGAAAAAGGCGGGCGCGTAAGAAGCAAGAAAAGCAAAGTAAGCAATTAAACCTCGATATGGAAGTATAATATGGCAGTAGTTGAAATTACTCTAGAATCAAAGCAGGCAGCATTAGAAAGTTACTTACCCTTTGTTAAGCAAGGCGCTTTAACTGTTTATCATAATAATGCGCTTAATTTTGGGCAAGAGACCGAGCTGGTGGTGCGTTTGCCTGAGTTAAAGCAAGAGTTAACTTGTCAATCAAAAGTGATTTGGATCTCGGCAGATGACTATCAAAATGACAAAAAATATGGCTTTCAGTTATTAGGAGATGCCGGTTTTGAAGTCAATCAAATACTTGAGAATTATTTGGTTGGCATGATAAAGCATGATGAGTAGATAAGTATGGCAAAACCAAAATCAAGCTATGTTTGCCAGTCTTGTGGCGCAGTCTCACCTAAGTGGCAAGGGCAATGCCCTGATTGCTTAGAGTGGAATACCCTTGTTGAAACTCAAATAAGAGTCACCAAATCAACAATAAATAAAGTAGGATATGCTGCCACTGAAGCGAAAGTGCAAAAGCTCAATGAAGTGGCTTTAGCGGATTATCCGCGTATTCATAGTCCATTTACCGAGTTTGATCGGGTGATGGGTGGCGGTATTGTACCAGGATCAGTAATCTTAATCGGTGGCGATCCGGGTATTGGTAAATCGTCAATTCTCTTGCAGATTATGACGGTATTGTCTCAAACACATAATGCATTATATATCACAGGGGAAGAATCACTAGAGCAAGTGGCACTGCGCGCGCAACGTATGCAGTTGCCCAATGATAAATTGTTGTTGATGAGTGAAACTAATGTTGAAGCAATTTGTCAGTATATTGAGACACATCGACCGCAATTAGTCGTTGTTGACTCGATTCAAACGATGCAGATTGAGGTCTTACAATCAGCTGCTGGAGGTGTTGCTCAAGTGCGGGAATCAGCCAGCCTGTTAACGCAAACGGCCAAACGCTTGAATTGTACCATTTTCTTGGTGGGACATGTGACCAAATCCGGTGAAGTTGCGGGTCCTAGGGTGCTTGAACATATCGTTGACAGTGTGATCTTTATCGAAGGGCAAACCGATGGTCGTTATCGTATGGTAAGAGCGATGAAAAATCGCTTTGGTGCGGTAAACGAACTGGGTGTTTTTGCGATGACCGATAAGGGCATGCGTGAGGTTAAGAATCCGTCAGCAATCTTTCTTAATCGTGCTGAGGATGATATTTCAGGTAGTGTGATTATTGCGATATGGGAGGGCACACGCCCAATACTTGTCGAAGTTCAGGCATTGGTTAGTGAAAATGGCTATGCCCAGCCTAAGCGTTTAGCTTTGGGACTTGACCCTAATCGCTTAGCGATGCTATTGGCAATTATGCAGCGCCATTTAAGTGTGCAACTGAATGATCATGATGTATTTATCAATATTGTTGGAGGTATTAAGGTTAATGAGACCAGTATTGATCTTGCGATTATCGCGGTGATTCTCTCAAGCTTATATAACCGCTCCATTCCGAAAGACTGGATTATCTTAGGTGAAGTAGGGCTATCAGGTGAGATTCGTGCTATCCCCTATGGGCAGGAACGTCTAAGTGAAGCGCAAAAGCATGGTTTTAAGCAAGCGATTGTGCCGCAAGGCAATATGCCCAAAAAGGAGATTGGCATTCAAGTACAAGCCATCAAAAAGCTTGAGGAGTTAAAAGCATTGCTTTTATGATAAATAACTAAGACTAACTATTCACCCACAAGTGCTGACCGTACCCTGAGCGTAAGTCGAAGCGACGCACTGAGCATCAGTCGAAGTGGGTGAGCTTGGAAAATCACACTTTATAGAGGCTTCGACTTACGCTCAGCCAACGCTTACACAATCAAAGTGGGTTGGAAATAAATGGTAGAGTTTAGCGGATTTTCTTGTTAATCAGTTCAATCTGATAACCATTAGGGTCTTTGACAAAGGCGATGACACTGGTGCCACCTTTGACGGGACCTGCTTCTCGCGTGACTATTCCACCTTGCTGTTTAATTGCTTCACAGCTTTGATAAACATCATCGACCTCAATGCACAGATGTCCAAAAGCATTACCGTGATCGTAACTATCAGTATCCCAATTATAAGTAAGTTCAATGGCGGTAACGGCATTGATGTCATTGCCATAACCCATGAAAGCTAATGTATAGCGATAAGCCTCGTTATCCATCTTTTTAAGTAAATTCATGCCAAAAATATTTTGATAAAAATGAATGGATTCCTCGAGATTATTAACACGAATCATAATGTGAGCTAAGCGCATAGTGATATCCTTTGTTTTTTGTAATATGAAACTGTGAGGGATGTTAATAAAACAGCACGAGCATGACAAGGTAAATCATACCAATCTCAAAGCAATAAATTGTGTAATGGGTGATTGGGTTGTAGGTGATATTTGCAAGGTTCAATCATTCAAAAGTGCAAGAAATTCAATAGCAGAAATGCTGTAAACTCATTGGTGATGGGTATATAATGCACGGCATCATTGAGTAAAGGTAATATACATGCAAATTGTAGATGAAATCTGTTTGAAAGCATTAACAGACGTCGAAAATACAAAAAACAGACAAGATTTAGATCATATTCGCGTTCAGTACTTGGGTAAAAAAGGCGAATTAACGGGGATTATGAAGCAGCTAAGTAGTTTACCCAATGAAGAAAAACCCAAGCTTGGTCAAGCAGTCAACGAAGCGAAGAATAAATTGCAAATGGCAATTAACGCGCGTTTAGATGTGTTAAATGCAATTGAGTTAGCGCAGAAGTTAGCAGCTGAGAAAATTGATGTAACCCTTTCAGGTGTTGGACATGAGCAAGGTACATTGCATCCGGTTTCCACGAGCATGCAACGCATTGAAGATTTTTTTAGTAAGATGGGCTTTGCGATTGAATATGGACCAGAGGTTGAGGATGATTACCACAACTTTGAAGCGTTAAATATTCCTGATCACCATCCCGCGCGTGCGATGCATGATACGTTTTATTTCAACCCTAACACTGTTCTTAGAACGCATACATCAGGTGTGCAAATTAGGACGATGGAAAAACAACAACCACCGATTCGTATGATAGCCCCTGGGCGCGTTTATCGTTGTGATTCAGATATGACACATACACCGATGTTTCATCAGATCGAAGGTCTATGGATTGATGAAAAGGCATCATTTGCTGATCTGAAAGGTTTATTAAATGCCTTCTTAAATGCCTTTTTTGAGAAAGACTTAAAGATGCGTTTCCGTCCTTCCTATTTCCCGTTTACTGAGCCTTCAGCAGAAGCTGATATGGAGTGTGTGATGTGCGAAGGCAAGGGCTGTCGTGTATGCAAACAAACTGGTTGGCTTGAAGTATTAGGTTGCGGAATGGTGCATCCGAATGTGTTAAAAGCAGGTGGTATTGATAGTGAGAAATATCGCGGATTTGCTTTTGGTATGGGTGTTGAACGTCTGACTATGTTGCGTTATGGTATTAATGATCTACGTTTGTTTTTTGAGAATGATTTACGGTTTTTAAAACAGTTTTAAATTAGGTGTGTTTTTAAGGGTAGTTCGTGAATTACCCTTACGAAAATTTATGATATGTAGGGGCAACTCATGAACTGCTCTTACGGACAATTACGGCAATTTACGATATGTAGGGGCAATTCATGAATTGCCCTTGTAATGTATTTCCTTTGTGATGAATACATCAATGAATTAATTGCCCTGAATATGAAAATGACAGGATAATAAAATGAAATTTAGTCATCATTGGTTAGAAAATTATTTAGATAAAAATCTTGATGTAAATACGTTAAGTGAAAAGTTGACAACAGCAGGTCTAGAAGTTGATTCAATTGAGTCGGTTGCCCCGCCATTCACACAGGTTGTTGTTGGGCAAATTAAAAAAATTGATAAGCATCCAGATGCTGATAAATTAAATGTTTGTGAGGTTGATGTTGGCGATGATGAGCTTGTTACCATCGTCTGTGGTGCGCCAAATGTCTATGCAGGGATGAAAGCACCTGTTGCTAAAATTGGCGCATGTTTGCCCGGTGATTTTAAAATAAAGAAAAGTAAACTACGTGGTCAGCCATCGCATGGTATGATGTGCTCGCAAAAAGAGCTCGGGTTGAGCGATGAAAGCGAAGGCTTGATGGACTTGCCTGCTGATGCACCTATTGGTGTAGATATTCGTGAATATTTACAATTGGATGATCATATTGTTGAAGTGGATTTGACACCAAATCGCGCGGATTGTTTAAGTGTATATGGGGTGGCAAGAGAAGTCGCGGCCTTAACGGATGCTAAACTTAAACCACTTGATCATATTGAACTTGAGGTGACTAAAGGCGCACAAAAACAAGTTGTTTCACAGATGCCAGAGGCATGTCCTCGTTATTTTGGGCGCATGATTTATAATATTGATGCCAAAGTGCCTACACCTTTATGGATGAAAGAGCGTCTGCGTCGTTCAGGATTACGATCAATCTCAGCGATTGTTGATATTACCAATTATGTTTTACTAGAATTAGGTCAACCGCTACATGCATTTGATGCTGATAAACTTGGCAGCACTGTATATGCACGCATGGCAAAAGATAATGAAAAAATTACCTTATTAGATGAAACAGAAGTCAATCTCAAATCCAATACATTAGTGATTGCTGATGAAAATAATGCTTTAGCGATTGCCGGTGTGATGGGTGGGTTGGATTCATCGGTGACTGATAATACACAAAATATCTTTTTAGAAAGTGCTCACTTTGAGCCCAAGGCAATTGCCGGTAAGGCGCGTCAATATGGTTTGCACACAGATTCATCACATCGTTTTGAGCGTGGTGTTGATCCAAAGTTGTGTCAATATGCTATTGATTATGCCGCGCGTTTAATCATTGATATTGCCGGTGGTGAAGTGGGGGAGATCGTTAACGCAGATCACTATAATGAAACGACGACTGAAATTCCATTACGCTTAAATAAGCTAAACTCAATTCTCGGTATGGATTTTAGTGCAGTATTTGTTGAAGAACTCTTAACAGCGCTTAATATCACACTTGAACCAATTAAAAATGCTGGTCATGAGATTAAGTGGTTGGCGACTGCCCCAAGTTATCGCTTTGATATGGCAATTGAAGAGGATCTAATAGAAGAAGTCGGACGTGTCTATGGTTATCAGAATTTACCGATGACTTTACCTGAAGTGACATTATCGCAAAAACAAGTATCTGAGCATACCATCACTTTAAGCGCATTAAAAAATGCGTTAATTAATCGTGGCTATCATGAACTAATTAATTACAGCTTTATTGATCCTAAATTAGATGAATTGTTTTTTGATATGGCTGGATTAGCGTTGCAAAACCCTATATCACAGGATATGTCAATAATGCGTCAAGGCTTGATCCCAGGGCTTGTCGCGACATTTAAAGCTAATTTGAATCGTCAGCAATCGCGTATTCGTATTTTTGAAGAAGGTGTTTGTTTTCAACAAGCTGAAACATTAGCGCATGAATACTCATATTTTGCAGGCCTTGTTTATGGTGATATCAATCCGCTGAACTGGCAGGAAAAAACGGCAAGCGATTTTTATTCAGTCAAAGCAGATGTTGAAGCCGTATTGCAGCTAAATAAGAAAATAATTAATTATGTACCTTGTGAAGATATTGATTGGTTGCACCCAGGGCAATCAGCTTATATTTATCAAAATGGTGAAAAGATCGGTGTCATCGGTGTCTTGCATCCAAATGTTATGAAAGCATTGCAAATCAAAGGTAAATCACCGGTAGTATTTGAGCTGCAAACCAGTAAAATCTCAAACAAAGACGTTGCTAAATTTGTGTCTATCTCTAAGTACCCGTCGGTTTCACGTGATATTGCGGTTATCGTTGATTGCAATATCAGTGCGCAAAGCTTGATTGATGCCGTCAATAAAGCAGACGTGAATCTATTAAATCAAGTTGATTTATTTGATGTTTACCAAGGTGAAAACCTACCAGAGAACAAAAAGAGTATTGCTTTGAACCTAACATTCCAAGATAACACACAGACCTTAACGGATGAGCTTATGAATGATGCAATGACTAAGATTCTTAAGTCTTTAAAAGAAAATACTAATGCCAATCTTCGTGAGTAGTCTTTATGTTGGATATACAATTGGGCAAGAATCCCTAAGGGTTTTCATGAAAATATTCTAAAGAGCTATGCTATTTTGAAGTCTTTGAATTAAAGCTTTTGGGGCTATGACCATATTCCAGTCCACTTTGATTGTGCAAACGCTGGCTGAGCGTAAGTCGAAGCCTCTATGAAGTGTGATTTTTCCAAGCTTACCCACTTCGATTGATGCTCAGTGCATCGCTTCGACTTACGCTCAGGGTACGGTGAGCACTTGTGGGTGAATATTTATCTTAGCCGCTTTTTGTTTCTAGATACTGTGCCACAAGGGTTTTTGCCCATAAATAACTAAAGACACCAATATAAACACCACCTAAGACATCACTTAGATAATGTTGTGAGCTTAATATTCGGCTGATCGTGATAATAAGCGCGATGACAATGCATAACACCGTGAACTTTTTATTTTGTATCAAATACGCTAAGCCTAACAGTCCTGCAAATCCAAGGGTAGCGTGCCCTGACGGGAAGCTGTTAAATAAGCGTTTGTGTGACATCCAGTGAAAACCATATAAGCCATCGTGTAAGAATAGCTCAGGACGATAGCGTGCAAGTGTTACTTTCAGTACGGTTGCCGCAGCAATTGCGATAAATAAACTTATGATCCATACCAGTAAGCGAGGATTTAATTGACTACGTATTTTCTGCCAAATACAGGTAATTACAAGAATGATAAAAAGTACAAACCAATTATTAGGGTCAAAAATAACGGATAGGATATTTGAAAGTTTAATCAGGATATTGTGTTGAAGCTCTTCACTGATGGAAAGCACTAATAAACGATCAAGATAGAGATAGCTCAAGGCGCAAATAATAAAAGTGATGATGCCGTATAGTACGGTAGTTTGAATGAGTTTTTTAAAATGATTGGGCATGAAATATTGATCCCTTGTTAATATCGAAAAATCGTAACTTTTTTTGCTAAATAAATCAAAGCGTTAATAGGTGTTGTTTAGTATTTTCGCGTTTACTGCGAGGCATGGAGGCGGACGGCTCGGGCAAATTTATACCGCCGAGTCTGGCGATTCGATTTTGTATATGGATATACAAAATCTATTATGAGCGCCGAGATACAAGGCACCCTGTTATCAGCCAAAATAAATGACTGCTATATAAGCTAATGGCACTACCTTAAGAAGTCGCTTGTAAATAGAGGCTTCTCAACTAAGTTAAATTAACCATCCCTGATAAAATGGATTGCCACGCATCCATGCTCGCAATGACACCTTATGACTTGTTATCCTGAGCCACCTCTTTTCTTGTCATCCTGAGCCAGGATGGCGTAAGGATCCAATGCAAAGCTGCCATGGATGGTTATTGATCCTTTTAAAGGTAGTGCCATTATTATATAAGCCTAAGTAATTACAATATAATTTAATCTTATGTCTATAACGTACAATTTAATGAATACCAAACTATGTCAATAGGGTTTTATCAATTTTTTATTTTCTTATTTTATTTCTAAACCATTCTATTTAAAAGGTTTTCATGAGCCTATTTAAAACATTAATGACGATATATTTTTCTTAAATTGCATATTAAATGACATGTTGAGTTAACGCCGATACTATGGATAGCAAATAAGGCATCCTTATTTTAAAGGCTGATTTTAATACAGATTAAATTTATTGAAATCAGTATAACTTGTTATCAACCTAATAGGAGAAATACTATGAAAAAATTAATTATCGCAATCTCGGCTACTTCTGCTTTAGCAGGTTCTATGGCATATGCTGCATCATCAAGTGTTGATGTAACCATGGAAGTTAGCACAACAGCGGCTAAACTACTTATATCAAACACACCGGTGTCTTCATCGCTTCTTCAAGGGGAAACGGAGACAGTAACTGTACCAGGTTTGTCAATAACCGATGGTTCTGCCCCAGTAAATGGCTACAATGTTAGTATTCAACTAGCGGGTGGTTCTGTAGCAGATTTAAGCGCAGCAAAGGGAATTAAAGGTGCGCTTTTATATGCAAATGGTGATTATAATAACCCACAAGGTGCAGTTCAGTCATTGACTTTTAAGGATTCTACTGGTGGAGCGGTTGCCTTGACTGCAGGAGCTGGTAACTGTGATGTCGTGGATGCGGAAGGAAAAATTAACTTCTCAACTGTTGGCGGTACGGGTAATCAATGTTCATTTACTTTGACTCAAGCAGAGGCTGATAAGTTAACGAATTTGGCAACACCAGGTACAACAGAGTTTGAATTTGCTGCAGCGACAGATGCGCCAGAAGGTAACTATACCAATACATTCAATATCACTTTATCAACAACGCCATAGTTGATATTTGTAGATAAAAACAAAGGAGGTACTTATGAAAGGGACGAATTTGTTTTTAGTCAGCTTAAGCATGATCTCGATGGTTCATGCTGCCACTGAATCTTTTGAGATTGAGGTGGTGGTGGGAACCAAGCCTGTCAAGTTTGATATGACACATATTCCGCTGTCAGTCAGTACGTTGGCAGGTGAGACATCAATAAGCTATGAGCATATTGGGTTATCGGTTCATCATATTGATTCAGAGAAAGATTATTCTTTTGATATCACAACAGAAGGTTCATCAATCGGTCAGGTGGGCAATCTGCAAGGTGTTCACCTGATTGGACGAAATACCAATGAAAAAAGTGTGGCATTGAAGTCAATTTTACTCAAGTCAGCAGATGGGCAACCAATTAATATTAAAACAACGACGCATAACTGTCGCTTACAAGGCAGTGCACTTTACTTTGGTACCGAAAGCAATGCTAATCTGTGTGTGATTGAAATAGATGGACAAAATTTATCACGCATTGATGTCAGTAAGTCAAGCGCTTTAGGAAGCACGGTATTCAATTTTAATATTGCTGAAGATGCTAAGCAAGATAGTTATGTTACACAGCTCAATATCAAGATGGAGCAGAGTATGTAACTCCAGTTGCTTAGCAATTTAACATATAAATAGGGTGATAAAGGCTTTAAATGCGATAGGTCAAGCGTAAATCATAATGAGAATGTATGCTTATAGCACTAAGTCCTAATACCCAACATAACCCACACAGGAGGATATAAATGAAAAGGTTACAATTTATTTTATTCTCACTCGTGTTGTGGGGATATGCGATGGCTGAAGAAGCTATATTAGACTTAACGGCAACGATTGAAAATAAAAATGCAAAGTTTATTTTAACTGAAGAACCCATTGTGGTTGATATTTTTAAAGGGACACCAGACTATGAAAAATCAGTTGCAGGTTTAAAAACAACTGAAGTCAGTCCAGATAAACAATATCGATTAGTGATTAAATCCACCAGTGGTATAGGCAGCGATGCTATGAGTGGTTTGCAAGGGATCTATTTGAAAAAAGATGGCTCCATTGGTGCGGTGATTAAATCGATGACTTTTCTATATGCAGATGAGACAACACCGGTCAATATTGTTCAAGCTATGGTGAACTGTCAAATCAATGGTAATGAAGTGGTTTTTGGGCAAGCGCAAGAGCAGTTTCCATGCATTTTAACCTTGGAAGGTAGTCAACTGACGCCATTAATGACAGATAATGGTGTTACAAAAATGAAATTTGCATCTGCTGACAATGCCCAAGCAGGTACTTATAGCACCACCTTGGAACTTGAGTTATCCGAGGTGCCCTAATGTTTTTTACGCGCTTTAATATCAGTTTGTTTTTATTGCTCGTATCGGTCAGTAGTCACGGTGCACAACTACCGATAACGATTATTAATGCTGATAAATTATCAAAAAATGCGTTACCAATGGCAATGAATTTTGGTGGCGTTGATGTGACCTTAGAAAAGGGCAATAGCAATATTGAATCATCGCCTGCAAATTATTCATTTAGCAATATTGATGAGCAAAAACGTTACCAACTGCAGTTTCAAACAGGTGCACTGGTTTCTATTAATGCCGATGATCGAGCATATACAGGTATCGCACTTGAGCATCAAACCACAAAAGCGCAATCGGTTGTTGTTAATAATTTGCGTTTTGTTAATCAAGCAGGTCAAGGGTTAATGCCGTTAGATATTAGACAAGGTAATTGTTACGCACTACCTGATGGGCAAATTGATTTTGACAGGTCGGGGAGTGAAGAGACATGTACGGTTCAATATGAAGGAACACAGCTAGTCAATATAACCTCATCAACTCCTGGCAAAGTTAGTGGCTACTTTTCAGCAGATACTTTGGCAGAGGCTGGCGTTTATAACAAGCAAATGAAAATTACGATTAGTGAGGCGATATGATCAAAGTGACATCTTTATTTCACACGCTATTCACGCTATTAATATTTTCATTTTCTTTCGGCTATGCTGCTGCAGATAAATATATCACACGTGCTGGAAGCAATGCGATTACCTTAGATATCGGGGATAAACCGGTAGGGTTTTATCAAATTAATAACATAGTCATTGATAATCCAAACTTTAGTGTTTCAGCGATTAATAATTGTGAATTTTTAGAAAAGCAATGCATCATTGATATTGATGTGGCAGCAGAAGCAGCGAGTCAATCGGCTAATTTAACTTATCAACTGACTGATCTACTTACAGGACAGCTAAGTCAAGAGTCGATGACGTTGGAAACTGCACCGGTGATGAATCATATTTCAAGTGCTAATGCTTATTATGATTATAGTACCGAGCATTATTTAGTGGCGCGTGGCAATCAGGTGACTTTTGATATTGAGGTGATCGGTGGATTTCCTTGGGTTGATGCAGATATTTCGATATCTAATACAGAAGCTGTAGAGATTCTGGAGCATAACTGCACAGGAACCATTGAGGTTAAGCAATCTTGTCAGGTGATCGCTCGGGTAAGTGATACAACCGAGGCTTTGTATGCCGATTTAAATATCATTAATAGTTTCCCGTCACACAAAACACTTGAAATTGAAAATGGTTTACTAAGTCGAGTAACTCAGTTATCAACGGGCATGCTAAAAATTGATTTTATTGCTTTGCAAGATGTTCAAGGGATCAATCTGATAGGATTAAATGATGATAAATGGTCAGTCAATACCAATATTGCTAACGGCTGTGCCGTGAGTGGTGGAATGGCGCTAAATGCAGGTGAAAGTTGCTCGATACAATTGTTACAGCATCCCGTTTACCGCTATTTCACAACGGGAACTTACCCAAAAGAAATGACGATCCCAACCTCCATTGGTGATTTCTCAATGACCGTTAATTTGGAAGGGCAATTAGCCATCCCCGATAAAACAACAAATCAGTTGTTTATGTACAAGGTTAATGGTAATGAATTAAGCTTTGAGCGGGAGATTCCACTTAGCGTGCCGGTTGGGCATATGCTGGCAAACCCTTTTGGTTATTTATATGTTACCGATGCCGATAATGGCGATATATATCGCTATAATCTACTGCACGATAACATAGAGAAAGTCTATAACAGCGAAGGTGCGCATGGTATCAGTAGTTTGGTATTAAGAGAAAGTATTTTTCTTAATAACGCTTATAATCTTCATGTTATCTATGAAGATGGCACATTATTGCAGTTACGTGAGAGTATTCATTTTGATGCGCCTGAGATCAGCACCTACAATTTGGGCTATGCAGATAGCTTTTATCATGTTTCACGAAGCAATCAAAGTAATAATACTGTGTACCTAACGAGATCCAGCATGACTGGAATGGCGGCGATTCAAACGATTAATTTAACGAGTCCGCTAGTTACGACAACGGATGATCAGATAGCAACAAATCTTATTGGTGCTTCATCGATTTTTCGCTCAAACAACAGATACTTCGGGCTTGATTCAGATAGTAGGTACTATAGGAGGAGTAGTATTACTTTGGGTCGCGGAAGACAGTTGGATTTTGCCTCAGATCACTCAAAAGATATACAGTTAGGATTAGACGTCGCTAGTGGGTTGGATGTATTGATTGCACCTGCCAAGGGCGGTGGCATTATGACCTTTGATAAAAATGCTAGCCAACCTAGTTGGCAGAGAAATAGAAATGCAAAAGAAAAAGATGATTTTGGTGATACAACGGCTATTTTGCCTAGTGATAATTATAAAGTCTTTGCGTTTAGTCGCTCTGAAATAACTGAGGCGGTGAGTGTTTTTGAATGTAGATATACTGGAACCTGTATCTATAAAGCGAGCTATAAATCAATGGATGGATTTAAGATGCCCGCTGATGCCAATGATGAGGCAATGACGGTGATTCAATTTTTATCCGCAACACAATTAAGACCAGTAGTCTAGGAAGAAGGAGGCAAAAGAAATGTTAAAATATAAATGCTTAACCCAGTGCTTAGCAATAGCGCTTTTTAGCAGTTTCAATGTCAATGTTTATGCTGAAGACTTTTATTTTACTCAACCAGGTATACAGAAAATTATACTTAAGCATGGAGAGTTTTCTGGTATTTCTAATATTAATATCAGCAATTCAGCGCATTTTGAATTAAGTCATAGTGATTGCGATCCGGTGTATAATCCGGGAGGAAGTTGCGCGATTGATATACAGATCAATGAAACAGCAGCAGCAAATATGGCAACTTTAAATTACCAAGTGACTGATCTAATCAGTGGTGAGGTAGCGTCTATATCAAAAACACTTGAAGCAGCACCGGTCATGTACCAATTGCAAAGCGCTGAGGTTGAATATAATGAAGAAAGTAACCGATACCGACTTGCCTCAGGTGATAATCATTTTACACTTAAAGTGATTGGTGGCTTTAACTGGTACAATCCCGCAATTGATGTGAATACCGATGTTGCTGATGTCAGTGGCGATTGCACTGGCACGATCAACCGAGGGGATGTTTGTCATTTGATCTTGACGCCTAGAGCTGATGCCAATGATTTGCAAGGAAGGGTAGATTCATCTAACGCGATAACCTATCAGCCAATTGATGTTGAGGTTGTCAATGAAATAAATGAGCCAGAAATCCTCAAAATAGCACCGGCATTAACGCGCATCAAACTATCAGCCAGTCAAGGCAAAGTCGAAAATATAGATATCAGTGAATTTATGACTTCTGATTTTATCGAATTTAGTACTGAGTTGAGTACATGTATGCCTGATGAATATTATACGATCAATTTAAATGATGGTGATTCTTGTTATTTTTTTATACATCAAAAACCGGCGACCTTTGAGCGATCTATTGGTGAGTATGTTGAGCGTCTCGCGATAAAAACCCCAGCAAAAAGCCATATTACGGAGATGCGTTATAATGGCTATTTGTTATTAGGTGATAATGATGGACAATCAGGCGGAGTAGATGCCAGAGCAACTGTTTTTCTTTACAATGCCGTTGATGGTGAAATTAATTATGTGACTGAAAAAATGCTCAATGAGATTATCGAAGGGGAAACCATTAGAGAAATTAACCAAATGACGGCAAATCTTTATGGTGAATTTTATTTTTCAAATAATCAAGGATCAACAAAAAACTTATATCGTGTTAATTTAGAGGACAATAGTTTTCATAAGTTAACTAAAGATGCAGGATCTGATTTTTGGGGTGTTGCTACTGCCACTTCGCATCATACGATCAATAATCGTCCCGCTCTATCGACATTCTTTCTTTCAACAAAAGGCTTAGTTATCCAAGAATATCGTTATCTTAATACGAACAAAGACGGATTATTAGACTCAGAGAGTGAGCTTGATTTAGAGGGGGATGACTTTTACGCTGCGGGTTTTTCAGCCTATCACAATACCTTTTATGCAGTTGAAGATGGTGAAGGCAATCAACCAGCTCAATTTGCTGTTGTCGATATCGCTTCAACCAATAGAATTTCAAGCGGTCAAAAAACAATTCAAGATAGCAATGGAAATGGACAGACCAATTTTATTACATTATTCGATCCAAGTTTGGGGTATGAAAATGGTGTAATGATGGCATCTGAAGATACCAAGTATTCATCAAGAAAGTTATTCTATAATACTGATAGTGATTTACCAAAAAGCACATGGCAGGCAATAAGCTCACCAAACGCATCACAGTTGGGTTCAGGTCAAATTGCATTAACACAAGTAACCACAGATCATATGGCTATTGGTGGGTTAAGTGGGCGTGTATGGCTATATAACCGATCATTAAACTCCTCAGAATATGGTTATTATGCGGCGTTAACGAATACGCAAACGCTGATTGCAGCAAACTTCAAAGGTCTCCAAAATCAAGGTGTGATTGCTTATAATGAAGATTTTGGTTTGGCACTATTTGAACGCCAAGGAGATGATTTAGCACATAGAAGTAATTACACTTTAAGCTCACAATTACCGAAAAAGGGCAATAAAAACCAAATGGTGGTAACCGCTGAAATTGAATTTAGTGCATTTAATGATGCGTCACGCTATGTATTTATTACTAAAGAACTTGGCAATGGTAATTTATCAAGTTGGGCGGATGCCGCCGGTGAAACGGGTATACTTGCTGCTAATAAAATTTGCCAAGCAGATGCCAGTCGTAGAGGGTTGTCAGGTACTTATCATGCATGGCTAAGTGACGAGAGTATTAATGCCGTGGATAATGTCAAATCACATCCTGAAATTGTTTACTATAACTTAGATGACTCTATTTTTGCCTATAGTCATAAGCTGATTACGGATCCAACATCCGTTAAGATTGAAAACGCGATACCACAAGATATTCCACAAACTGATATGTGGACTGGCACAAGAGCGCTAGGTACCTTGCGCACACCTAATTGCAATAATTGGACGAGTGATAGCAGCTCCAATCAAGGTAATTATGGCGATATTGTTTTATATGACTGGACCCCATCGAAATGGACAGAGTTTGCCGCACAAAGTTGTGGTAATGTGGCTAAGCTATATTGTTTTGAGGTTTGACAAAATAAATAATATGGCTAAATTATTCGATTAGTATGTTGCTTTATGTTAGCACTTAATCGATATGCTTCGGATCACAACTGTGAAGTTAATATGGGGAAGGTCTACCCTAAGCAAGATTAATGCTTGTTGAAAAAAAACAGTTACAGACTAACAAACATCCATTAATTGTTTCATTTCTGTTACCCAAGGAAACCTAGTTGAAACTGATTTTAATGCCTGTAAATGATAAATTATATCTCAACAGTAAGGGCAGTAAACATTTAAATAACACGCTCTTATCAGTTAAAAATAAAACAACTAAGAGGAAACAGTAAATGAAAAAGACATTAATGACATTAGCTTCTTTATTATCACTTTCAGCGGCATCTCAGGTATATGCGGTAAATACATCTGATTGGGTTATTTTAAAAAATAGCACTGAATTTGATATTAGTCTAAAGGATGGTGCGGCTATAAAGACTTGTAGCTATGCAGATGAGTTGAGAGCTGCGCATGGTACGTTAAAAGCTGGACAATCAGCGATACTTGATTGCTCTTCAACTGTAGTAAATGATACCAATATTGTATTTCATCTTTTAGGTGACTTTGGATATATTGATTTTTTATATACAAACCCAAGATATGGCGACATTAAATTATATGGTCATAGTGGTCACTCTAAAAATTATACTAATAATGAGTTGGATTGGGGGTATTTGATTAGTTATAGTTACACATCTGATCCTCTTGATTTATATTATAATTGGTATAGTAATCAAGGCAATGGCTTAAATCATGTTACAGCAATAGCCAATGAGTATGTCAATGATAATAATATCAAATGTCAACTAACTTTTCCGGTCACGACAACTAACTTTGCCGATTTTATCGAAAAAAATTATCTCTTCATAC
>NZ_JBQAJM010000030.1:0-25607 GCF_052030685.1 Cysteiniphilum sp. 19S12-1 | reverse complement strand
TGATTAAGGAATAGCCTACATGATTTGACCGGCAATTCTAGTTGTCGTGACCGGTAAAGCTAATTGTCATCTAATAATACCCTTTATGTACAAAATAGCCCCCATCATTTCCATGTGGATTGGTCACGACTAACTCAGGTGACTTATGACAATGACAATCAATATCATGAAGGCTGTTTGACATTTATGGATGATGAGGCGATTATCTTCAAAGTTTTTAATCCAAGCGGCGATTTTAATGCTGAGATAATGCATCTATTTGAGAATAACACCACGATTGAATTGGTGTATTAGAGCAGCAAAACTCAATGATCTTGTTTTTATAACTACAAGGAAACATAATACTACGCGGTTTACATGAGGGGATATCGTGTCATAGGGGATAATATATAAATATTTTATGGGAGATCGGCTGCAAAGCAAAAATGGATACTAAAGAAAGTTCCTAAGTTTACCGTTATGGTTAAAGCATTTAAAGTATCTATAGTCATTTTAATACATATTATGCCTCGCAAAAATATTACCGATTTACCATTGCAACTGATAGGAACGCCATTTCAAAAAAATATATGGCAAATGTTGCAGAACATTCCTTTTGGAGGAACAGTAAGTTATCAAGATTTAGCCAACAATGCCAACAGTCCAAAGGCAGCTCGCGCCATAGGCTCAGCCAACGCTAAAAATCCCATTGTTATTATCATACCTTGCCATAGAGTTATTAAATCAGATGGTCAAATTGGTGGATATGCTGGCGGTGTTGCCTGCAAGCGCCAATTGCTTGAGCTGGAAGGGAGTAGTCCATGCAACAAAATCCCTACTTTTTAGGGATATTTTTATCAACTGATATCAACTACAATCTTTGCGTATTCCAATATACGACTCTGCTTGGGGCGAGGGGCAGATCGACACAGTTTAAAAATAAGTATTGAGAAATTGTATCAATTGACCAATATCGTTCCCCTTTTTAGACTGTGTCGGATAATTACTCAAGAGCTTAGAAAGCATCTAAGCGCTTGTAAATTTTAGGCGATAACAACGTCTAAACTTCAGTCATTAACAAATTTTAGGTTTTAACGCTGCTTCATCAAATATTTTTTTGTCAACCTTAAGATAGGCTGCACCCTCTTCTAAACAGACCATTGCCTCTTCAACGCCTGGTAAATTAACAATGCTTTGTTGCAATTCCTTAGCATCGATAGGCTGAGTTTTATTGATACTATATAGTTTAGAGCTTAATTGTTTTGGCTTTTGCATCGTTGCTGCAATGACAATCCACAACACGCCTAACAGACCATTAAAAATAAAAATACCTTGTATACCAAAGTGATGCATTATTAAGCCACCTACTACACCACCAAAAAAGATCCCAAAGAACTGCGCACTAGAGTAAACCCCCATTGCGGTACCTTTGCTGCTAATTGGTGCCATTTTTGAAATAAGCGATGGCAAAGCCGCTTCAAGTAAGGTAAAGCTTGCAAAATATAATACCAATAAAAGACTCATCACAATGACATGATGATCGAACTCATATAATAAAAACTGCATCGCCGTAAGAATGATGATTGCGCCAACAAAAACGGGCTTCATCAAATTTTTAGTCTCAGCAATAATGATAAATGGCACCATAAGCAAGAATGAAATAAATAGCACGGGTAAATAAATAATCCACTGTTTATCAACACTCACGCCAATATAGTCAATTAAAATAACCGGAATAGCGAGAAACAATGCCGTTAGCATCGCATGCAAGCTAAAGATACCATAGTTTAAACGCAATAATTCAGGCTTTTTCAATACACTCTTGATTTGACTAGGTGTCGTTTCAGATCCTTTATGAAAAATAACTTTAGTCGGTGTAGGCACACCATAAACTAGAATAACAATACCAATAGCACCCAAAATAGCTGTCAGCCAAAAAATACCTGATAAACCAATCCATGTATTTAAAATGGGACCTAACACCATCGCCCCAATAAATGATAAACCAATCGTCATGCCAATGACTGACATCGCTTTCATACGATTCTCTTCCTTGGTCGTATCAGCAACTAACGCTGTAAGGGTACTACCTATCGCACCGGCTCCTTGCAAAGCGCGACCAATGATAATACCATAGATCGTATGCGACATCGCAGCAACAATGCTACCAATAATAAATATCACAAGACCAAACAATATAACTGGCTTTCGCCCATACTTATCGGATAACACACCCAAAACGATCTGTAATAACGCTTGCGTTAAGCCATAAATACCCAATGCCACACCAATTAATGTCGGTGTCGCATCAATGATTTTATCAGCATAAAGACTAAATATAGGCAAAATAATAAAAAGACCCAGCATTCTAAAAGCATAAATACTAGCAATACTTAACGTCGATTTCTTTTCTGATTTTAACAACATAGTTAAACCTCGATATGACTAAATATTAACGGATATCCCCAAGTCTCCAAAAAGCACAAAGAGTAATTTATAAGCAATAAAGCTCATGACAATGCAGCATGGTAAGGTTAATAGCCAAGCCGTTGCCATCGTCCGCACCACACGCCAATTCACTCCACCACTTTCAGGATAGCCCGCCCCCATAATTGAGCCTGAAGCGGCTTGCGTGGTACTGACTGGTAATCCTAAATGTGAAGCCCCAAGAATCAATAGACCAGAGCTCATCTCAGCGGCAAAACCATTAGCTGGACCAATCTTAGCAACGCGTGTTGTCAATGTCTTAATAATACGCATACCGCCAGATAAAGTGCCAAGCGCCATGGTTAATGCACACAAACAAATCACCCATACAGGAATATGCGAGACGGTTGAAACCATACCAAAACTAAACAATGCCAGAGTAATAATCGACATCGTTTTTTGTGCATCGTTTGAACCATGGCTTAATGCTAATAGGCTACTAGAGATCACTTGCATCTCACGAATACGTGCATTTGATTTGCGTGGTGTTTTACGCTTACTTAGAATTCTAAATACAATAACAACCAAGATAAGTGCCAAGAAGAATGCTAATATTGGTGATAACACCATCGGCACAATAATTTTACCAACCAAAATCCCATAATGAATGGTATGGACATTACTGGCAGCTATGGCGGCACCAACTAGAGAACCAATCAGCGCATGTGATGAACTCGATGGAATACCAAAATACCAAGTAAACAGATTCCAGCCAATGGCAGCAAATAGCGCCGCTATTAACACTAAATGCGTAATCACATTGGCATCAACCAAACCTTTACTGATCGTTGTTGCTACCGCAGTACCAATAAACGCACCAACGAAATTGAAAATCGCAGCAATAATAATCGCTTGATATGGCGATAGTGACTTTGAAGCAATCGGTGTTGCCACAACATTGGCAACATCATGAAAGCCATTAATAAATTCAAAAAAAAGTGCAATAATGATAATACTAATAAGAACTATCATCGTTAGATTTCCTTGACGTAAATACGCATCACCGAATCACATAAAGTGGCACTGGTATCAACCGCTGATTCTACTGCCTTGAATACTTCCTTTAATTTAATCGTTGTCAATGTGTCATAATCAGCCTTTTTAATCTGATCAATCGCATCACCTAAATCCTCAACCACGTTCTCATCAAGCTCTGTTGCGCGTTGTGAGGCAAGTTTTAACTTGTCACCATCCTTGTCTTTAAAAGCAATCAATAAATCACACAATGATTTTGTGATTTCCTGCAACGTCACAGCACTGCGTATTAAACAATCATCAACCTTACTATCAATCGCATAGATTTGCATTTTTTTGTTGATCTTAATAATGCGTTTAGTCAGTTTCAACATAATGCCAGATAAATGAAAAATATCGCCACGATCAATCGGTGTGATGAATTGCTCATTTAACTCAACAATAATTTTTTTATTGATATCTACCGCATTTTGACGTTGCTGACGCAACTTGGCCATTAGCTCAGTGGCTTTATAAGCATTTTCTTCATTAACGATATCTACTAAGAACGATGCTGAGAAATGCACATTTTGTGCGGCCTCAACAAATAGATCAAAAAAAACTTCCCCGCGTGACGGAATCAACGACTTGATAATTTTTCGCAACATAAGCGCATTTTCTTAAAACCTTTCAGGTATCGCCATGATAATCGTATTGACGTAAAACACAACCTTAAACTTTATTTTAATAAATCTACCAACGCCGTCTCAATATGCGAATACTGAAATACAAACCCTTTTTCTTGCAAATTTTTCGGCGCAATATTATGCGATGATAATAACAGCTCTTTACCCATTTGCCCAAACATTAATCTCACCAACCATTGCGGCAAAATCAAATAACATGGTTTGTTAAGCACTTTGGCTAAAGCTTTTATAAATACTTTCTGGCTACAAACATTGCCTGAAGTGATATTATATTCGCCATCTGTTACGTTATTTTGAATTATAAAAACAAGCGCTTGACACAGGTCATCCATATGCACCCATGACATCATTTGTTGACCATTGCCAATCATTGCACCTAAGCCCTTTTTAGCGGTTGGCAAAAGCTTATTTAGCATACCACCCTTACCAAGCACAACACCAAAACGCACAACGGTTTTGCGACGCAAGCGCGCACGCTGCACAACTGCTTCCCATTGATTGACAATATATTGACAAAAACCGCTATTTGCTTTTGTTCTTTGCACATTATATGTTTCATCTTGTTCTTTCATAGAGAAAGGATAAAAACCAATGGCACTGGCGTTTATTAACCACACATCATGGTCACCAATCAGTTTAATCAGACGTTCTGTTGGTTCAATACGACTATTAACAATTTTCTCTTTAACCGCGCTTGACCAACGTTTTTCACCAATACCAAATCCACATAAGTTAATAACCACATCAAACTGTGTCATTTTTGCCGTCGTGATATCCTGCCACGTAATGCACTCATCAAAGCCATCGATTATTTGCATTTGACGACTTAACAATGACACCCAATAACCTTTTTGCTTAAGATGGCGGACGAGGTTTTGACCAATAAACCCAGAACCACCGGCTATTAATATCTTTAGCATAACACGCTCCTTGCTAATTGTTGTTATTTACCTAAGTTACGCATTCGCTATTAAACGGCATTTATAGCCAGCAAACTTACGCATATTCATTACCCCTGTATCTAAGATAATATATTGCCCTTTGATGCCCAATAGCGTACCTTCAACGAGTGGACTCTTATCAAGGTTATGTGAACTAACTTTCTGCGGATATGAAAGCACAGGATAATGAATATCAATGACTTCATTATTCATCAACTCAATCGCTTGCGTGCCATACTTTGCCTTAAGTGATTCAATAAAATCCTGCTCTGCTAAAAGCACTTCATTTTTTATTGACAATAAATCAATCGCATCAGGTTGCCCTTTTAACATCGTCTGCCAATTGGTTTTATCCGCTAAGTGTTTAGCAAGTCTTGTTTCAATCAGTCCTGATAACAAACGTTCACTGACCTTAATAATCGGTAAAGCTTGTACCGCACCTTGATCAATCCAACGTGCGGGCGTATTCTTCTGACGCGTGATACCGACCTTTGCCTTGGCAGTGTTTGCCAGATAGATATAATGCGGCTTAATGCAGTGCTCACTTCCCCAGCTGCTATCACGGCATGTCCCTTCATGAAAGTGACATAACTCTGGCTTGATAATACAAGTATCGCACTCAGGTAAGCTACGCATGCAAGGGAAACAATAGCCCTGACTAAAGCTTTTTTTGGTCAAGCGACCACAGGCAACACAATTTATCTCATTTAAAAACGTTAGTTTAATTGTTTTACCCAGTAAATCATTCATGTTGATATCCTGCAATTGATAGCACGCATTATTATCACCATCAAGTGAGGTTTTCATTTTTCGCAGATGCAAAGTATATTCAGCCATTCAATACTCTTTTTGTTTTTTTGTTTTTTTGTTTTTAATATTTTACTCAAGCAACTTATCCATCACTTGCACTATCCATCGTTGGCTGAGCGTCAGTCGAAGCCACCTTAGCGTTGACTGAGCATCGTCGAAGCCATTGCAAAACACAAAAGGCATACACCCTTCGACTTCGCCTGAGTAATAAAGAAGTATAAATTAAGACTTAACTACCCCTCACCCGTGCAGCTTAAGCTGCACGACCTCTCCCGCAAGGGAAGAGGTACTAGCGGTTGATAGCTTAATTATATATCATTACTAAAGCACGATAGCTATACCCATTACTCGCACTATCCACCGTTGGCTGAGCATCGTCGAAGCCATTGCAAAACACAAAAGACATACACCCTTTGACTTCGCTCAGGGTACGTTTGCTCAGGATGCGGTGGCTATTATTTAAACTTCTTGCTTTTTAAATTCAGTAAGCGTTTTTTCGACATGCGTTTTCACTGTTTGCCAATTAACAGGACCTAATTCATCAGCATAAACCGCTGGATCTTTTAATCCTAGATTTAAAAATGCTTCAATACGCCCAATGGATGAAGCTGATTTATAATCACTATAAATCGTATTATCATGCTCCACGGGGATATAAGAGGTGAATGTCATTTCATAGACCTCTTCATACTTTAATTCCAATGACTCACAAGCACACATGCCATCGCGTAATACATCAGTCTTGCTGCTATTAATATAAGGCAAATAATACGTCACTTTCTCAGCATCCCAATTCCCTGCGATAAAGGCATCATAATCTTTATCTCGGAATAACTGTCGGCAATCAGGATAGGTTGCATGATCTCCACCATGAACACCCATCGCAATAATCACATCGGTATTTTGCGCCTCAGCAATCGATAGTGCTGCCGCTTGAATGATTGAGCTAAATATCTTATTGCGATTTGGTACAACGGTTAGACGCATATTACGCTCGTGATAATGTCCAGTTGGTACATCCTCGCCACCACTGATAAGTGCTGAATGTAATAATTGCGATAAACCATCTATGCTAATAACATGATGTTTAACCTTGAGCCCTTGCTGCTTTAAGTAATCAGTGAGACTCAATGCCTTCTCTAGCTCTACTTTATGCTTTTGACCATAGTCAAATGAAATCGCTGTCACCTCATAGCCATCAGCAAGTAAACGCAACATCAATGAAGATGAATCCATACCACCTGAAAGCGACAATACTGCATATTTATTTTGTGTATTCTTTTTTATTTCGTCATTCATTCTATTCTCCAAATCATTCCCTAATTTCAACGCAAAAGTTTATAAAACCATTGGCAAGTGGTATAGTGCTGAAAAAATTCAAAGTATCATACCATAATGATTTATCGAGTTGAAAAATATCTTGATGGCTTTTCCACTTGCTTTCGCCAGTGGAATGCCGAACACTCACACTGCCGCTTTTTGCATGGTTATGCCATTTCCTTTCGCTTACATTTTGCTGCCAAATCACTCGATCAGCATAACTGGGTCTGGGACTTTGGCTGGCTAAAAGACAAAAAACACACCATTGACGGCATGACCGCTAAAGAATGGTTTCATTATATGTTTGATCACACCGTTGTTCTGTCACAAAAAGATCCGGCACTTGAGACATTTAAAGCACTCGAGCAACAAGGTTTATTGCAGTTACGAACCTTGCCGTATTTTAGTTGTGAGGGCATTGCCGAGTTTGTATTAAACACCTTAAACCCTTTAGTGCAGAAGCATAGCAATAATCGCGTAACCTTATTTCGTGTTGATGTCATGGAGAATAACAAAAACCTCGGCGCCGTTGAGATTGATTATGCGCATTAATGATTATCATAAAACACTGCCTGTTATTGAGCTTTATCCTTGTTTGCAAGGTGAGGGATCACGTCGCGGACACCCCTCATTTGCGATTCGCACCACGGGTTGTACACATCGTTGCCATTTTGGTGAACATGGTGGTTGGTGTGATACATGGTACTCAAGCATTCACGCGGATAGAGGCAAATTTTGTTTTAACGATATTATCGACATGATCAAAGCCCATCCTGACATCAAAGAAATTATGCTCACCGGAGGTGCGCCAACCATGCATCCGAAACTGATTAATGAAATTATGCATCTGTCACATGAGTATAAGCTATTTGTAACACTAGAAACCGAAGGATCCCATTTTATAAAAACCGATTATCCGATTGATCTTTTGAGCTTATCGCCTAAGTTTACTAACAGTATTCCAAAGCTTGGTATAAAAACACCTAAAGGCACTACTGTTGATCAAAAGCTAATTGATCAACATAATAAATATAGCTTAAATTTGACTGCCATGCGTCAGATGATTGATTATCACCATGATTACCAGTTAAAGCCAGTGTGTGATGGCAGTGATGAGAATCTAGCAGAAATAAAGTATTTGATTAAGGCACTTAATATCCCAAAGCATAAGGTTTATTTAATGCCCGCGGGAAGCACTCGCCAAGAAATGATTAAAGCATATCCCAAGATTATTGATCTAGCCCTTATGCACGGTTTTAACTTCACCGGTCGCGATCATATTATTGCCTTTGATGACAAAATTGGTGTTTAATTACCCCTCAACCCGTTGAGCTTTACTCAACGACCTCTCCCGCAAAGGGAGGTACTAGCGATGGGGTTTATTGATTATCCTAAAGATAGTACCATTAATATATACATCATCATAGATTAATGTCACTACCTTAAGAAGTAGCCTGTAAATAGAGGCTTTGCAACGAACTTAGATCTACCATCCCTGACAAAATAGATTGCCACGCATCCATGCTCGCAATGACATCCTATGACTTGTCATCCGTAAGGCAAGATGGCGCGAGGATCCAGTGCGAAGCTCCCATGGATGGTTAGTGATCCTCCTAAAGGTAGTGCCATTACATTATAGATGATTCAGCATTTGTTGGTGACGTTGATAAATGGCATCATTTGGCGCTTTACTTAATATGCTACCTAAATAGATAGCAATACAGGCAAAGATAAAGCCTGGAAGCAATTCATACAACTCAAAAATGCCACCAAAAGTCTTCAAATAAGGCCAAATAATGACGGTTAATGCACCCACAACGATACCACAAAAAGCACCTGTTAAATTCATACGTTTCCAGAAAAGTGATAGCACAATAATCGGACCAAACGATGCACCCAGTCCTGCCCAAGCATAACCAACAAGATTTAAAATCGAGCTCTTAGGATCAAGTGCCAATAACACCGCAATAATAGCAATAACCGTTACGATTACACGACTAATAATCAGCATTTCATTGGCTTTGGCATTTGGTCGAATAAATTTGTGATAAAAGTCTTCAACCACCGCACTTGACGACGCCAGAAGCTGCGCTGAAGCGGTACTCATCGTTGCGGATAAAACTGCCGCTAATAACACGCCTGCCACCCATGGATTAAATAATGTTTCTGCTAACACAATAAAAACCGTTTCTGGGTTTTTAAGCGTATGTGGTGCGTAATATGCAATACCAAACAGCCCAGTAAATACCGCACCAATGAGCGCCACACACATCCACGTCATACAGATAAATTGTGCTTGCGGAATGGTTTTGGCACTTTTAGTTGCCATAAAGCGTACCAAAATATGCGGCTGACCAAAATAACCTAACCCCCAAGCAAAGAGTGATAATACACCAATAATACTTGTGCCTTTAAATGCATTTAAATACACAGGAGACTGCTGAGAGACTGTATGCAACGCTTCAGATAAACTGCCAATATGCACCCAAACAGTAACTGGCACGATAATTAAGGCAATAAACATCAAAGCACCTTGGAAAAAATCAATCCATGAGATTGCTAAAAAACCACCCACACAGGTGTAAACCAAAATAATCAATGCAGTGATATATAGTCCTGTGGTGTAATCAATTTTAAAGGTTGAGCCAAATAACAAGCCACCGGCAACAAATGCTGATGCGGTATAAAAAGTAAAAAAGATTAAAATCACTAGCGCACTGAGCAGACGCAACAGTCCACTTTTTTCCATAAAGCGATTTTCAAAATACGATGGAATCGTAATTGAATCATTGGCAACTTCAGTGTAAACACGCAAACGCTTAGCGACAAACTGCCAGTTTAAGTAAGCACCCAAAGATAGGCCAAGTGGTAACCAAATCTGGTTTAAACCATTGAGCATCACCGCTCCGGGTAACGCAAGTAAAAGCCATGAGCTCATATCTGAAGCGCCAGCACCTAGAGCGGCAATTGGTCCACTTAATGAACGTCCACCTAACATATAATCATGCAGATTTTTTGTGTAAAAATACGAGCAAATACCTAAGCCCAAAATAATGCTGATATACAGCACAAATACAATAACTAAAACAGTCATCCCCTACCCCTTTTAAATTTTAAACAATATATCGACCAAATAACCTAGAAGTATGAATTCCTTACTTCTACCCCTTGTTTTAATGTTCTTTTACTCTACTGTCTAAGGTTTATTTTTAATATAATTTGCCAAAGACAAACCAACAATGACAACCAACGGCACAAACATAACTACCCACGAACCAAAAGATCCCATAATTCCCTCCAAAAAAGTTAAAGTTTTCTATGCAATAAATTGTATTTTCAACTTATCTACTTACATTTCTGAGATTTATCTACATAAACCAGAGCGAGGATACTCAAAAGTTTTACAAATTGCAAATACCAAGACAAGCTTGCCTCAAGAAAATTAATAGCAGAATAATTTGTGGGTGGCATGTACTTGAATATGCTTACCTTTTCAGGCATTATCACCTTACTTTTACGTCCTGATAGTTCAACGGATAGAATAAGCCCCTCCTAAGGGCTAGATGCAGGTTCGATTCCTGCTCGGGACACCATGCTAACAAGCACCCCTGATTTAATCACAGAAATTACAGCCAACTTGCATTTTTTTTGCTAGAATTGCCGTCGTTTTAATACATGGAGCAAAGCAATGATTATTGTTACAGGTGGCGCCGGATTCATTGGTGCGAATATTATCAAGCAGCTTAACCTACGCGGACATGAAGATATTCTCGTTGTAGACAACCTCAAAGATGGACATAAATTTGTCAATTTAGTTGATTATGAAATTGCAGATTATTGTGATCAAACACCTTTTTTGCAAGCGATTGAGTCTGATTTAGCTTATCACACACCAAACGCTGGCTTGAAACTTAATCCTAATGATATTACTGCAATCATCCATCAAGGGGCATGCTCGGCGACAACTGAGTGGAATGGTCAATATGTGATGGAGAACAATTACGAATACAGTAAGATCCTTTTGCATTTTGCGATGCGCCACAAGATTCCATTTATTTATGCCTCAAGTGCAGCCACTTACGGCAATAACACGACTTTTATTGAAGAGCGTCAATATGAAAAACCCGTGAATGCTTATGGCTACTCTAAGTTTTTATTTGACCAATACGTTCGCAAGTTTTTGCCTCACGCGCAAAGCCAAATTGTTGGCTTAAAATACTTCAATGTTTATGGGCCACATGAGACACATAAAGGTTCAATGGCAAGTGTCGCCTTTCATCATTACAATCAGTTTAAAGCACATAAAAAAGTTAAACTGTTTGATGCCTATGACGGTTTTGCCGCAGGGCAGCAAATGCGTGATTTCATTTATGTTGAAGATGCTGCCAAGGTTAATCTGTGGTTTCTGGATCACCCTCAAATCTCTGGGATCTTTAACTGTGGCACAGGTAAAGCTGAACCTTTTAACAACATTGCTCATGCTGTCATTGATTTTTACAAAGAAGGTCATATCGAATATATCGAGTTTCCAGAGCATCTCAAAGGACATTATCAAAGTTACACTGAAGCCAACCTAGACAAATTGCGTGAAGCCGGTTGCGATGTTAACTTCAGAGATGTCAAAACAGGTGTTACTGATTACTTACAATGGCTTGAAAAGCACAAGATATGATATACAGACTTATTCTTTTTATTTACAGCCTATTATTTTGTTTAGGTTTACCCTTTATCAGTATCAAAAAATTAATTCGTAGTCGCAAAAATAAAGGCTATCGCCAAAGAGTGCGTGAGCGCTTTGGCTTTACACCCTTTAAGGTAAATGAAAGTATTTGGATTCACTCTGTTTCCATGGGTGAGAGTATTGCCATTGCACCTTTAGTGAAAAAACTCGCCTTAAGCTACCCACATCAAACTTTTGTGGTCACGACCATGACGCCAACAGGAAGTGCTCAGGTGCAAAAGCTCTATAAAGACTTTAGCAATATCAAACACAGCTATATCCCCTATGATATCCCTTGTTTGTTAAGGCGCTTTATTAAACGCACTAATCCTAAACTCTGCATTATCATGGAGACAGAGATTTGGCCTAACTTACTTGCAGAGTGCGAAAAACACCATATTCCAAGTATTTTGATCAATGCACGTTTATCACAAAAATCAGCCACAGGTTACGCCAAGATTGGCTTTATTATGCGTCACATGCTCAAACAAATCAGTCATATCAGCGCGCAATCTGATGATGATGCAATGCGTTTTATAGCGCTTGGCATGCCCAAAGATAAAATAACTGTTGATGGCAATATCAAATATGACTTTCCGATTGCTGATAATCTTCTTGAAAATGCCCAAAGGTTACGTCAACGTTTTGCAAAGCAGCATATCTGGATTGCTGCAAGTACGCATCAAGGTGAAGATGAGATTATTCTTGAAACGCATCGCAAGTTATTACAAACAACACCTGATGTGCTATTGATTTTAGTGCCAAGGCATCCTGAGCGCTTTGATCAAGTCGCTGAATTAATTAAAGCACACAAGTTTAACTACAGTCGCAGAAGTCAAGATCAATATGACCGTAATAATGATGTCTACCTTGGAGACACCATGGGCGAGCTGATGCTGTTATATGCAGCAAGTGATATTGCTTTTGTTGGTGGTAGTTTTGTCAATAATGGTGGGCATAATATGCTCGAGCCCGCGGCTCTTGCTAAACCTATTTTATCTGGTCCATCGGTTTTTAATTTCGCTTTAGTTGCCGAAAAGCTACAAGTCACGCAAGCTTTAACTCTAGTCAGCAACAGCGATGAATTAGTTCAGCAATTACAAATGCTTTTTGATAACCCACAAATTGCCAAAGCTCAAGGCAATGCGGCATTAACGGTTTTCCAACAAAACAAAGGCGCACTTAACAAACAGCTCTCAATCATTAAAGGTTTTTTATGCTAAGTAAATTCACACAAATAAAGGATGATTTTGAAGACTTTGCCAAGGACTATTTCTTAGCACAATCCATTCAAAGCTCACGCCTAAAAGAAGCAATGGCATATAGCTTTCTTAATGGTGGCAAGCGTATTCGTGCTATATTAAGCTTTCTAAGTGGCACCTGTTTTAATTGTAATCCTGACAACATCAAGTATATTGCTTTAGCCCTAGAGGCAATTCACGCCTACTCATTGATTCATGATGACCTACCGGCAATGGATGATGATGATTTGCGTCGTGGCAAACCGACATGCCATATTCAATTTGATGAAGCCACTGCAATTTTAGCAGGTGATGCGCTGCAGACACTCGCATTTCAGGCTTTGAGTGAACTCAAAAATATCAATATTACGCAATTACAAAAAGCACTTCACCTGTTAGCAACACACGCAGGCAGCCAAGGTATGGTGGATGGACAACAGTTAGATATTGATGCTGAGGGTCAAACACAAGATATTGAAAGCATTGAAACAATACATCGCTTAAAAACCGGTAAGCTCCTAACTGCTGCTGTTGTTTTACCTTTTGTAACTTCGCCTTATTACACCGATCAAGTCATTGAAAATCATCTTATGGCATTTAGTCAACGTATTGGCTTAGCCTTTCAAGTCAAAGACGATTTGCTTGAAGTAACTTCTGACACAGCGACTTTAGGCAAAAACAACCTAAGTGACGCTAAACTTAACAAATCAACCTATCCCTCTTTACTAGGGATTGAGAAAACGCAAAAATTACTGGATGAGTTATTTGCCCAATCCATGGCGCATTTGCAACAAGTCAAAGGGCACGATACGACGTCATTAGCTCAGCTTGCCGAGTATATTATTAGGCGCACGCATTAGTTATCTATTAAACACCACCTATTACCTCGCCCCTTGAGGGAGAGGTCGTGCAGCTTAAGCTGCACGGGTGAGGGGATAATTGAAACCCAATTTATTCCTCATTGATTGTGTTATGCCACGACTTCCACTTACGCTCAGTCAGCATCCTTTACTCTATATAGCTCGTAATAATCCGCGCTAAACTAATCAGTTGATTCTTATTCTGACAATTAAGCTTCTCACACAAACTCGCAATACTCCCCTGTACCGATCGATAGGAACGCCCAGCATGCATTGCAATCTCTTTAGCGGTGGCACCGGTGGCGATAAAGCGCAGATACTCGACATTTAAATCTGTCAGTTTCAAGCGCTGCTGTAAATCATCAGGCAAGCGTACAATCTCAGGCATAACCGCACTATCATTAAAGTCTTTAATCTCGATCAATGTATGAAATCGCACCACACTCATCAATAAATCAATACAATCTGTTAGGCACTGATAAAGCTTAGTTTTATCTTCAAATGTTAGCTGATTAAAGTAATCGGCATTGATATCAAAGGAAAAATGATCCGTATACTGGTGATAACATTTCACAATATACAGCACCATATTGTGCACATCTTTAGTGATAAGCTTATGCTTCATCTGATCACTGATTAACTCATCATAGGTAAACACTTTAAACACATTGGTCTGCTTAGGAATAATCGATGGGTCATAACGCCATAAACCAAGCTCAAGATAGGGCTTAATCAACGCTTTAGTAAAGCTTGTAATCATCGCATATTGATTTGTCTCAAAACGCCGCACCCACGTTAAGGTGCTTATCGTATCCTCACGAATAATATCTAAAATTTGCGTGATAATCGATGCATTACTCATACTATCATAAAGCATGGCTTTAAGATCTGATTCTTGTATCTTCAATAATGACGAAATGGCATGTTTTTTCATAAACTGAAATTCATTTTCAGTGGCAGTGAAATTAAGTATAGCGCATTGGAAACTAATGTCAGCTTGCTTTTACGCGACTTTGGCGCTTAAACAGGCTTAATATTGGCTCAACAGCAATAGATAATAAAATCAATAAGCAAGCAAATACCATATTGATACTAATATGATCGCCCATAATAATCACACCCAACAAACTACCAAATAATGGCACTAGATAATTCGATAAAGAGCAAAACCCAGCACCCGCACGTTTAATTAAACTCACATAAAGGACATAAACCAACCCCGAACAAAATACACCTAATATAATTGAGGCGATAAAGGGATATAAGGCAAAGCGCATACCTTGCAATGATCCATTACCAAAATTGATGCCAAGCATAATGATTGTACCGATAATAAATGCATCACGTGATAGCAAAAATGAGTCTTCATTGGGTAGACTTCTGATAATGATTAACGCACCTGCAAAAGATAACGCTCCAAGCATAATCGCTAACTGCGGCAATAACGCGCTTGATAAACCGGATGCCAGTAAATCAGGCGCAAATAAAACCAATAAACCGATAAAGCCAATGAGCATACCCATAAATTTGGCTGCTGTCGCACGCTCAACACGTGTTAATAACACTAAGATGATAGTAAAAAATGGAATAGTACCCATTAAAATCGATGCCATACTGCCTGAGATATACTGCTGCCCCCACATCACCAAAGTAAATGGAATGACGACTTCAAACACACCAATTGCTGCAACTTTAGACCATGTTTTAAAGTCTCTTTTATAGCGCTTTCTTTTAGCAACCAAACAAAAGACAATCAAAAAAACAGCGGCATAAAATGTTCTTAGTAAAGCAAGCTGCTCAGGCGTGTAACTGACTAAAGAGAAGTCAATTAAAACAAACTGACTACCCCAGATAATACCGATAAATAAAAGTAAGATATAATTCATTATTAACGATTACACCTTATCGATATTCTACCGTCACGATTTCATAATCAACCACACCAGAAGGAGTTGCGATACTCGCTTCATCACCCTCTTCTTTGCCAATGAGTCCACGCGCTAGTGGTGAGCTTAATGAGATCTTATTGCTCTTGATATCCGCCTCATCCTCACCGACGATTTGATAAGTCATCTCTTCATCGGTGTCGACATTTAACAAGGTAACCGTCGCACCGAAGATTACCTTGCCACTATTGCTCATACTCGCAACATCAATCACTTGCGCATTACCCAACTTTGCTTCAAGCTCTTGAATACGCCCCTCGATAAAACTCTGCTGCTCACGTGCGGCATGATACTCGGCATTTTCTTTTAAATCTCCATGCTCGCGCGCTTCAGAGATTGCCGCAATCACTTTGGGACGCTGAACACTTTTTAGATCTTGTAACTCTGCTTTTAACGCCGCTTCACCGGCAACAGTCATTGGAATTCGTACTGCCATTTTTTATCCTTAATGTTTTTAGATTTTTTGGTCTTTTTGACCTTTATTTTAAATTTAAATAATAAAAAACGCCCAGCATGCGACATGCTAGGCATCATTAAAAACTTTTCACACACTGAGATGCATTATACCGAAGCGTACTTTGTTTGCAATTTCAGATTTATATTGCAATAGAAGTTTCGCCGTATTTATGTTTAAAAGACTTTTCAGATCAGTATAATAACTGCATTGAAATGTCATATAAGTTTAAACATCAACATAACAGGTAATAACATGGTTACGATTAAAAAAATCTCTTTAATTACAGCGTCTTCTATCGCTTTATTAGGTACTCAATTTACTTTTGCGCAAGATACAGTAACAAAGGCAGTAACAGCAGAAAAAACAAAAACGACACAAGTAGCACAAGCCACAACACAAAATGAACCCAATACTTATGGTGCGACTTCAGTTAATTATATGGGTGTACCACTTAATGCGTATGGCGCAGTATCGTCAAGTGCCAATGTACCCCTAGAAGTGCAAGTGCCAAAAGCACCTGCAAACTTAGTATTACCAAAGATTACACCGGCAACTAAAGTTTGGCATAATCAAGTAGTCACGCCACCGATGCTAAACGTTAAAAGCTATATGCTCATAGATGCTAAAACAGGCAATGTACTGGCTGAAAAAAATGCCAACATGCGCATTGCGCCTGCCTCGTTAACTAAAATGATGTTGCTTTATATCGTTGAGCAAAAGCTAGCAGCTGGCAGTATTAAGCTTGATCAAAAAGTAAAAGTCCCTGCTATTGCTTGGCATACCGCAGGCTCAAGCATGCACTTAAAAGCAGGACAAGAAGTTACGATTCAAGAACTACTTGAAGGAACCATTGTCGCCTCAGGTAATGATGCTGCAGTCACCTTAGCGGTGACACTGGCCGGTACGCAAGAAGGTTTTGTCAACATTATGAACTTTACCGCGAAGAAGTTAGGTATGACTAACACGCATTTTAGTGATGTTATGGGTTTGCCCGCACCTAATTTGTACACTACAGCACGTGATTTATCTGTTCTTGCGCAACACATTATTTACGACTATCCGCAGAGCTATCACTACTACAAGATGCCGAGTGTCAGCATGAATGGTTTTGTTACCCGCAATTACAATAAATTATTGGATATTTATCCTTATGCTGATGGCATCAAAACAGGCTCAACGGACTCTGCGGGTTACTCACTTGTTTCCTCTGCCGTTAAGCCAGATCATGATCGCTTAATTGCAATTGTTATCGGATCAACCAGTCTTTTGCAAAGTGCGCGTGATAGCCAAACGTTACTAGAATATGGTTTTTCTAATTTCCAGACTAAAACCTTTTATCCAGCAAACTACGCCTTAGGTAATATCCGCATTTACAAAGGTGAAAGTGATACGGTGGATATTGGCGTACAAAAGCCCCTAGCGATCAGCTTCCCAAGTTATATCGATGCCAAGGATATTCAGTTTGTGCTACACAAAAATCCTAAAGGGCTTGTTGCACCTGTGGCAGCTGGCACTGAAGCAGGTTCTGTTGACATGGTCTACAAAGGCAAAACCATTGAAACATTCCCGGTCGTTGCGTTAAAAGATGATGCAACCGGTTCATTATGGCAACGTATCAAAGGCACTGTTGCCTTGTGGTTTGCTTAAGCTTACCCACTTCGACTGATGCTCAGTGCATCGCTTCGACTTACGCCTAGGGTACGATAAGCACTTGTGCAAATATTTAGTCTTAGCCTCCCTTTCTATCCTTTAAACACGCACACTGCCATTACTCATCACCTGATATTTAAAAGTGGTTAATTGTTTGATGCCAACAGGTCCCCGGGCGTGGAGCTTGCCTGTTGAGATTCCAATCTCAGCGCCCATGCCAAATTCTCCACCATCTGAGAACTGTGTTGAAGTATTGTGCATCACCACGGCACTATCGACATTCTGCATGAAAAATTGCGCAGCTGTTTGATCTTCCGTTAAAATCGCATCGGTGTGATGTGAGCCGTAATGATTAATATGCATAGTCGCTACAGTAACGTCATCAACATACTTGATTGACACAATACTATCTAAATACTCTGTTGACCAATCCGCTTCTACTGCTTCTTCATATTGCGAGAACTGCTGCCATAAATCCTGATCAAGACGCAGCGCGCAACCTGCTTTATTAAGTGCAGTTAATAGTGCTTCAATATGTGTTGTTGGCAGTTGTCGATCCAATAAAATCGTCTCTGTTGCAGCACAAATGCCTGGGCGACGCATCTTGGCATTGACACACACATTAACTACTTTGCTCAAATCTACAGCATGATGGACATAAGTGTGACAGATACCATCTAAATGCTTAAATAAAGGCACTTTACTATGCTTTGTAAGATACTCGATTAGTGCACGTCCTCCGCGTGGTACAACCACATCAAGATATTGATCTTGAGATACCAGATACTCAATCGCTTCTCTGTCTTGAGTTGGCAACATTTGCACCGCATCACTGGTAATCTCTGACTTTGCCAATCCCATCTGTATTGCGCTCATAATTGCTTGATTGGAATGAAAACTCTCACTGCCGCCTCTTAAAATTGCTGCATTGCCCGATTTTAAACACAAACCAGTTGCATCAATCGTGACATTCGGACGTGATTCATAAATGACTGCAATGACACCCAGTGGCACACTAACTGCTTTGATATCAAGCCCTGTTGGTCTTTGGATATGTGACAATATACAGTTAAGAGGATCGGGTTGTTTGGCAATCTCACGTAAACCATTACTCATTGCGACAATACGCTCATGTGTTAACAATAAGCGATCAAGCATGGCTTTACTTAAGCCTTTTGCCGTTGCATTTTCAATATCCTTGTCATTACCTTTTAGAATATTATCGGCATTATTCACGATCTCATCGGCGATTAATAACAATGCCTGATTACGCATATCATTAGTGCTTGATGCCAAACGGTATGTTGCCTGCTTGGCTTGTTTACATAATGTTTCTATCGCATGATATTTATTCATTTCTTGCTACCCTCTAAAATTCACTCTCAAACCAGCACCATATTATTGCGGTGAACAATTACTTTTGTCTCTGACGTATAGCTTTTATCTAATAGTACCTGCTTTAATATTTCAGCATGCAACATTGCTACACCAACTGCCATCGTATTGCCTTGTTCATCTTTTATCGTAACCACATCATCGACTTTAAAATTACCCACACACTCCATCACACCCACACTTAACAAACTCTTGCCTAAACGCAGTGCACGTATTGCCCCCTCATTAATGATAAGACTACCGCTATGTTTAACGTGATTTGCTAGCCAGCGCTTTTTGGCACTTTGATCAATCTTTCGCGCCTTAAACAGCGTAAAACGTCTATCTTTTTGCAAGCTTGTTAATGGCTTGAGTGCCTTGCCATTACAAATTAGCATATTACAACCATTATTAACCGCAATCTCAGCAGCTAGAATTTTAGTGATCATACCACCTGAGCTAATCTTAGTATGACTCTCTCCCGCCATTGCCTTAATCTCATCACTAATCAAATCAACTTCAGTGATGAATTGCGCGGTTTTATTTATATTCGGATTGGCAGTATATAACCCATCGATATCTGAAAATAAAATCAACAAATCAGCATTAACGGTTTGCGCAACACGTGCCGCTAAACGATCATTATCACCATAGCTAATCTCAGTCGTTGCCACCGTATCATTCTCATTAATAATTGGAATCACGCGAAATTTAAGCAGCGTTTCCAAGGTGTTTTGCGCATTGACATAGCGTTGACGGGTTTCAATATCGTCAATACTCAACAACACCTGCGCACTGTTGATGCCAAAGGCTATAAACTGTGATTGATAAACTTGTGAGAGCTTAATTTGCCCAATGGCAGATGCTGCTTGTTTTTCTGCTAAGGTACACTTACGCCCCATGCAGTTAAGCACCTTGCGACCCAATGCCACGGCACCCGATGACACAATAATTATCTCAATGTCTTGTTTATAGAGCACCTGAATATCAGCAATCAAACTTTCAAGCCACTTTATTTTAATTTCATACTGATCATCAACTAACAGCGATGATCCGATTTTAATCACAATGCGTTTATAATCACTTAGGTTCATAGATAATAAGCTCTTGCGCTCTTAAGTTGCTAAGGTATTCTTACTTAGGCAATATTTATGTTAAAAGAATGCTTATTATTCTGCCACGGCTTAGAGATTTTACCTAAACCAATTTGCCGTCATTTTTGTTGGCGCAATGTTCGTTGCAGGGATTGAAACCGTTTGACATCAATTAGTTGCTCCGAACTATTACAGCAAAATTAGCATGGGTCAGGCGATTGCTAATCATATCTAAAAAGATTTAGTATTTATTTACAGTAACAAATACCTGCAAATCAAAATTTTTTATCTATACTCAAACTTGTCAAAATCAAATACAAGAACAAGGAGTTTGTGATGAAACCATTTGACGGATTATTAATCGCTGATTTTACCCATGTACTATCAGGACCATTTTGTACCATGCTATTATGTGATCTAGGCGCACGGGTAATCAAGATTGAACGCCCAGAAGTCGGTGAAGACTCACGCCAATTTGGCCCCTTTATTGATGGTATTTCAATGTATTTTGAAACGGTTAATCGAGGTAAGGAAAGTATTGGCGTTAATCTTAAAGACCCCAACGATTTAGCACTTGTTAAAAATATTATCAAACAAGCTGATATTGTTGTTGAGAATTTCCGCCCTGGCACCATGGCAAAACTTGGACTTGACTACACTTCGCTGTGCAAACTCAACCCAAAAGTGATTTTTGCCTCCATCTCAGGTTTTGGTCAGTCTGGCTCAATGTCACAGCTGCCTGCCTATGATGAGCTGATTCAAGCAATGAGTGGCTTTATGAGTGTGACAGGTGAGCCAGATGGACCTCCAATTAAAGCAGGTCCTTCAGTTTCTGATATGCTCGCAGGTGTGTATTGTTTTTCTGCCATTGCCACAGCGCTTTATCAACGTGAGAAAACAGGCAAAGGGTGCCAAATCGATATTGCCATGTTTGATGCGATGTTGTCATTTTTAGAAAGTGATGTTGTCTCTGATAAAATGTTGCATAAAATCCCAAGCCGGATTGGTAACAAACACCCCAATATCTCCCCTTTTAGCACATTCAAATGTAAAGATGATGATATTGTAATTTGCGCGGCAACCGATAAGCTGTTTGCTAGTGCTTGTGATGTCATGGGGCTTGAGCAACTGAAAAATGACCCCAAATGCAAAACCAATAAAGATCGTTTAGCACATAATGACCTGATTAAAGCTACCTTTGAAAAATCATTAGGTAATGACACTGTTGCTAACTGGTATGATAAATTCGTCAAGGCAGGTGTCCCCGCAGGACCAATTAATAATGTTAATCAAGCACTTGATCTTAAAGTTGTTAAAGAACGTGATATGATTGTCAAAGCTGGAAAATATCAGCTACCAGGATGTCCATTAAAATTCTCAACGAATATAGAAACCGGCACAAGAAAGGAGGCGCCTAAAGTAGATGCTGACGGTGCTAAAATTAAAAAAGAATTTAAATAATCGCTTTCATCATGCTGCTAACTAATACACTATCCTTCCGCCTTTGGCGTATACTTTCTTTTTGCTTCTCTTTTGTACTGATATTTGTTTGTTTTTCGCACTTGTCATCTGCGCAAGCCCAAAGCAGAGAGCATCAAACCATTATGGCAGCACACTATGATACTTTACTTACAAGTTTTAATACTGATTTACATATCACACAAACGCTTTTACAAGATATCCACATTAGAATTTATCAACCGGATATTAGCCAAAGACAATATGCATTTTTTGCTAAACAACTAGACTTCGTTCTTGAGAAATTTCATCAATACCAAATACAACTCGTCAGTGAAAGGCATAAAATAAGCCATGAACTCACTTATTTTGAAGAAACCAGTCAACCTGGCTCTATTCATGATTTAAGTAATGGCATAGCATTATTTAAACGCGTCCACGACGGCATCAACAAACTCAAACAGGCAGAACAAGAAGCGCAAGCCATTATAAAATCCACCAATCATCTTCTTTTGAAGCTCTCAGATCACGAACGCTTAATTGATGATATTAAAGAGCTGCGTCCCACACCATTTCTCATCTCACCCCATTCATTTATGACATCATTTAAAGAGCTCAAGGCTTATTTCACTCATACAAACTTTGAAAAACATCCACTTTTTTTGCCAACGAGCAAGCAAATTCTATCCGCTGTCTTATTGTTGTTATTACTGCTGATCAATATAACATACCGTCGACATTTACAAGCTAGACTAAGTCTTTATCTACGCCATTATGTCTATCGATATATTTATTTGCGCGTATTTTCTGTTTACTTTAACGAAATCAGTTATTTACTCAGTCGCAGCATTTTTCCTGCATGTTTGCTTTATCTCATTTATTGCGCCATTTTTATTGATCAAGATCCATTAAATATTATTAATCTCATGGTTAATGCTTTTGTGCTAAGTCTGATTTTTTATGTGTTATTTAGCACTGCAATCAAGAGCTTACTGCACCTTAACCGATCTCAAAATAAACAAAGTCACCGATATGTTCGCCCTTTAGCATTTGTCAGCTCAATGATTATTTTCATAGAACACATCAATCCCATTGCTTTTGGATTTAATATCGAGCCCTTCTTAATTGATTATGCCTATGCACGCGTCCTCTGTATGCTTATCCTTGGCATTATTCAGCTTATCCTACTGATGAAGTTATATCTTCTTTACGCTAGAACACATCATTTTCATTCAAGCCGTTATGGTTTGTTCGTATTGCATCTTCTTATTGTGCTTTATGGCTTATATGTGATTATGGTGTTAATAGGCTTTGGTAATCTAGCATCCATCGGTTTTTATAAATTATTACAAACTTTATGGGTGCTATATATTGCCCATCAACTAACACGTTTGATCGCTTTTTTACTAATCCCTCTAAGCGCCCTTAAGCTTCAGCATATCACCCCACGCAAAAAACATACCAAAGCGCATGCCATCGTTGTCTATCACTGGTTAAAGCTCATAGGTACTATTATCAGCTCTATGTCTGCTATACTTCTTATTACCTTATTGTGGGGTGTTGAAGCCAATGAGTTAAATGCTATGATTGTTTATCTTTTTACCACACCTTTTCCAATCAGTGATAATCAAATCTTTACAGTCATGCACATTGTCAACTCTCTGACTATTTTCATTACTTGCTATGCGGCTTTATTGATTATCAAGCTTATGATTCAGCGCCTGATTATCCATTATTTAACGATTGAAGCGGGCACGAAATATGCGCTTGATAAATGCATTAATTATCTGGTATTTATTTTTGCAATCGTCATTTTGATCTATGCAATGGGGGTGAGCACACATGCGCTCACCTTCATTATTAGCGGTCTATCCATCGGCATTGGCTTTGCCTTACAAGATGTGATTAAAAACTTTTTCTCAGGGTTTATTTTACTGATTGAACGCCCTATTAAAGTCGGTGATATGGTGCATAGTGGCAATGATCTTGGGTTTGTCAAGCACATTAATATTCGCACGACCATTATCGAAACATTTGATAAAAACACATTGGTCATCCCCAACAGCCTACTGATTAATAATAAATTGAGCAATGAAACCGTCAATCCTTTAAGTCGCGCTAGCATAAGCATTGGCGTTGGCTATAACAGCGATCCTGCACAAGTCAAAGATATCCTGCTACAAATCGCTGAAAATAACGCCTACGTCTTTGATGACCCTAAGCCATCGGTTAAATTTAATGATTTTGGTGATTCAGCACTTATTTTTGTACTTAAAGCCTTTGTTAATAAGCTAGAGCAAAGTAAAGCTGAAGATAGTTTGCGACATGAAATTTTTGCCGCATTTAAAACCCATAATATTGATATTCCTTTTCCACAATTGGACATTCAGTTTAAAAATATGCGACGATCTTCTTAAAGTACTCCCTGATCTACCCTGCCCAAAATCCAAGCTTATTTAAAGTGTCAATCATTGCTGTCACCACCCTTTTAATCACTGGATTTTTATAGGATTCACTATTGACCAATAAGTATGTAGTGAACGGTTTACTTGATATTTCAGGCAAAACATTGATTAGTGTTTGTCCATCTGCTTTGACTACAGACTCTGGAATTAAACTTACGCCATAACCTAGTTTTGTTAACTTGTGCTGCATAATTACTGCATCACAACCGATACTCTGCTCAAAGGTTAAAGCATGTTCCTTTTGTTCCTTTTTCCCCTTTTGTTCCTTTTTCCCCTTTTGCCCCTTTTTCTCCTCCTGCAACAACCACGATTTGCTTGGCAATAAATTATTATAAATACAAATATGTTTTCTTAAATCCTGTGGATCATTAATTGTTGCATGCTCTTCAAGATACTGTGCACTAGCGTAGAGCTTATGTGTTGTTTGTAAGCGCATTTTAACAATCCATTCATCATCATTAATCAAATGAATAAGTGCATCATGTATAAAGATCACATCAAATTGATCAAAGAGTGACTTCGAGACTGAACCAAAATTAAGCATCTGGTAATAGGTATAACTGGTCATCTCAATGGAAATATCAGGACTTGTTGCCAACAGTGACTTCAGACATTCATCAATAAAGAAGTAATATATGCCAATATTATTAAAAAAGCGCACTTGCAGCTTCTGTGTTTCTTGCTTTTTAACCAGTTGTGAAAAGCTTCGATCCATATGCTCCACCATCGCTTGTAATCTTGGCACTAACTCAGCCCCATAAGTAGTGAGTTCAACACGTCCACTTTTTGTTGTAATTATCGTATTTTTTAAATGGAATTCCAAACGCTGAATACGTCGTGAGATGGTTGTACGGTGCTCACCTTTAGCATCTGATAAACCGGCAATTGAGCCTATTTTAATGACATCCAATAAGGTGATTACATCAGTAAAAAAATCGGTATACATAACATTCCTTCGCTACTAACAAGTCAATTAACTTGTTCTCAACTATAGCCCAAAACGTTTATAAGTAAAGAACAAACGCTATCCCACCTGTCCTCTGTCTTCTGTTTTCTGTCTTCTGTCCTCTGTCCTCTGTCCTCTGTCCTCTGTCCTCTGTCCTCTGTCCTCTGTCCTCTGTCCTCTGTCCTCTGTCCTCTGTCC